>DAOMCN010000256.1:0-3487 GCA_035427885.1 Acidocella sp.
GCTGCTTCCCGAAGCGCTGCGCGATGGAAATCTCGTCCAGGCGCCTCATCTGCTGGATGGGAGATTTGTTGCGCCCTGAACGCGCCGTTTCATTTGAAACTGATAAATAAACCGAGGAAACGCGGCCATGGCCAACGACACCCTTAGCTCTTCCCAACCTCAGCGCAAACAACCTGCCGATTTGCGTTCGGCGCGTTGGTTCGGCCCGGCCGACCTGCGCTCCTTCGGCCACCGCTCGCGCGCCATGCAGATGGGCTACACGCCTGAGGAATGGACCGGAAAGCCGGTTATCGCCATTCTTAACACCTGGTCGGACCTCCAACCTTGCCACGCCCATTTCAAGCAGCGGGTGGAGGATGTGAAGCGCGGCATTTTAATGGCCGGGGGCTTCCCGGTTGAACTGCCCGCACTTTCGCTCTCAGAATCCTATCTCAAGCCGACCAGCATGCTCTACCGCAACATGCTGGCGATGGACGCCGAGGAACTGTTGCGCGCGCATCCGGTGGATGGCGTGGTGCTGATGGGCGGTTGTGACAAAACCACCCCGGGGCTACTGTTGGGTGCAACCAGCGCCAATCTACCCGCGATTTTCCTGCCTGCCGGGCCGATGCTGCGCGGCAACTGGCACGGCAAGGTGCTGGGCTCGGGCAGCGATTCCTGGAAATACTGGGACGAGCTGCGCGCGGGCAAAATCACCGAGGCCGACTGGCTGGGCGTCGAGGGCGGAATCGCCCGCTCCTATGGCACCTGCATGACGATGGGCACCGCCAGCACGATGACGGCGATCGCCGAGGCTGTCGGCATGGTGCTCCCCGGCGGCTCCAGCGTGCTTGCGGCCGATGCCGGGCACATCCGCCTGGCGTCGGAAACCGGGAGGCGGATCGTGGACATGGTCTGGGAGGACCTGACGCCGCAGCACATTCAGACCCATGCCGCCTTCGAGAACGCGATCGCGGTGGCGATGGCGATGGGTTGTTCCACCAACGCCATTATCCATCTGATCGCGATGGCGCGCCGGGCGGGGCAGGAAATCGGCCTGGCTGATTTCGAGCGCTATAGCCGCAAGGTTCCGGTCATCGGCAATGTGCGCCCCACCGGCGAAAAATACCTAATGGAGGATTTTTTCTACGCGGGCGGCATACGCGGCCTGATGAGCCGGGTGAAACAACATCTGCATCTCGACTGCATCACCGTCACGGGGCGCACGCTGGGCGAGAATATCGAGGGGGCGGAGGTTTACAATGACGACGTTATCCGCACGCTGGATCAGCCGATCTACGGCGAAGGCTCGCTCGCCGTGCTGAAGGGGAATCTGGCGCCCGACGGATGCGTCATCAAACCCGCTGCGATGGACCAGCGTTTCCTAAAACATTCCGGTCCTGCAATCATTTTCGATGATTACCCCAGCCTGAAAAAAGCCGTGGATGATGAAGACCTCGACATCACGGCGGATCATGTCCTCGTGCTGCGCAATGCCGGACCGCAAGGTGGTCCGGGCATGCCCGAATGGGGGATGCTGCCGATGCCAAAGAAACTGCTCAAGCAGGGCCACCGCGACATGCTCCGCCTCTCCGACGCGCGGATGAGCGGCACAAGCTACGGCGCGTGCGTGCTGCATGTTGCCCCGGAGAGCTATATCGGCGGCCCGTTGGCGCTGCTGCAAAATGGCGACATTGTCAGTATCGATGTCGATGCCCGCAGCATCAACATGGAGGTGCCTGAGGAGGAGTTGGCGCACCGCCGCGCCGCCCTGGCTCCGCCCCCAGCGCGTTACGAACGTGGCTATGGTTGGGTATATTCTAAGCATATCCAGCAAGCCAACGAAGGCTGCGATTTCGATTTTCTGCGCACGGAGTTCGGAGCGCCCGTGCCGGAACCGTCCATCTATTAAAAACCGTGCTGCCCTGGGAAAGAAAACGCCATGCCCCTGAACCCCGAAACCCGAGACAAACTTCGTAAGGTTAGCACCGCCACGCTGGCGACGGCCTTGTTCAAACGTGGCCTGCGCCAGCAGTTCATCCAGAATGTCCAGCCGTTGAGCCCGCCCTTGGGCACGCTGGTGGGCGAGGCCTACACCCTGCGCTACATCCCCGCCCGCGAAGATCTGAACCAGATTTCCGCCTTCAGGGACCGCGGACATAAGCAGCGGCGCGCCGTCGAGGAATGCCCGCCCGGCGCCGTACTGGTGATCGACAGCCGCAAGGACGCCCGCGCCGCTTCTGCGGGTGGAATATTGCTGGCGCGGCTGATGGCGCGCGGCGTCGCCGGCGTAGTCACGGACGGCGGCTTTCGCGATTCCGCCGAAATCGCAGCGTCTGGGTTTCCCGCTTACCACAGTCGCCCCAGCGCGCCGACTAATTTGACGCTGCATCACGCGATTGAGATCAACGGTCCCATCGGCTGTGGCGATGCACCCGTGTTTCCGGGGGATATCGTGGTAGGGGATGCCGACGGCGTCATCATCCTGCCTGCCGAGCTGGCCGAGGAGCTGGCTGATGAGGCCATCGAAATGACGGCATTCGAAGATTTCGTTACGGAAAAAGTAAAAAACGGCGCGTCGATACTGGGGCTTTATCCTGCCACGGAAGAAAAAAACCTGTCGGATTTTGCGCTTTGGCGCGCTCAGGCAGACAAGACCTGACGGCTTGGTGCGCGTTCTTCTACCAAAAAGGGGAACGTACACGCACCAGGGCGCGAATTTTTGGCCAGATGACGAGGCAAGGCGGGGCCAAGGGGATTACCCCCAAGCCACGGGTTTTTCAGCAGCCTGTTAGACCAGCCCGGCGTAGACGCCGCGGTTTTCTGCACGCCAACGCAAATGCATGCGGCGCAGTCGCTCCAGTGCATGCGTTCAGGCAAGCATGTGCAGGTCGAAAATCCGCTGGCCGACACCTGTGAAGCCGCGCAGGAAGTTGCGCGTATGCAAAAAGAGACTGGTCTGGTCTGTATGGTCGGCCACACCCGCCGCTTTAAACCGTCCCATGAGTGGATGCATCAGCGTATCGTCAAAGGCGAGCTAAAAATCCAGCAGATGAATGTGCAGACCTATTTCTTCCGCTGTAGCAACATGAACGCGCTGGGCCAGACGCGCTCCTGGACCGACCTTCTGCTCTGGCACCACGCCGCGCACACGGTTGACCTTTTCCAGTATTAAACCGGCGAAACCATTATTGCGGCCAACGCTGTCGAAGGGGCGATCAATCCTGTGCCCGGTATCGCAATGGACATGTCGATCCAGCTCAAATCCAGCGGCCGGGCAATCTGCACGCTCTCATTATCCTTCAACAATGAAGGCCAGCTGGGCACATTTTTCCGCTATATCTGCGACAATGGCACCAATATCGTCCGCTATGACGACCTGCTGAACGGCAAGGAAGAAGCCATCAACGTTTCCAAGGTCGATATTTCGATGAACGGCATCGATCTCCAGGACCGCGAGTTTTTTGCAGTCATCCGTGAAGGGCGTGAGCTGAATTAGAGCGTTGCC
>DAOMCN010000257.1:0-3486 GCA_035427885.1 Acidocella sp.
CTCTGGGTTGTATATATTGCCTCAATGTAATGGGGATTGCTATGAAAATACTATCTTTTGAGACGTTTTCAAATAAAAAGGATCTTTTGACTGCATTCCTGCGTTCGCGCTTGGCCATTGTCGATGAGACGAGCGAAACCGAGGAGGCACTCGATCTGGTGAAGTTCTACGATTACGACGTGGTACTTCTGCGTCTCTCGGAGGACCGTCTGGGAGACCTGGATATTGTACGCAAGCTGCGCCTCGCCCGCGTGCGCGCCCCCATCGTCGCCGTCGCCCGCTCGATGAACGAATCCGCCCGCCTGCGCATCCTGCAAGCTGGCGCGGATGATCTGATCGTGGATGCCCTGTCGCACGAAGAAGTGTTCATGAAGGTGCAAAACCTGATCCGCCGCTCGCGCGGTTTCCAGGAAAACGCCCTGCGCATCGGCGCTGTGGAAATCAACATGAACGCGAAGAAGATCTACGCCAAAGGCAAGCCGGTCACGCTGACCAAGAAAGAGTACCAGATCGCCGAAATTCTGGCCCTGCGCAAAGGCGTGGTGCTGAGCAAGGAAGCCATCCTGGACCACCTCTACGGCGGGCTGGACGAACCGAACCCGAAAATCATCGACGTGTTCATCTGCAAAATCCGCAAGAAGCTTCAGGCCCTTGGCGTTGAAGACTTCATCGAGACCAACTGGGGCCGTGGCTACATGGTGATCGACCATCGCCAGGACGCCCTCACCGATCCCGCCCTGCGCGGCTACAGCGCGCTGGCAGACGTTCCGGCCCGTGCCATCGCCTAAAGTCCACCTTGGAAAAAATGAGCCGCCCTGGAAGAATTGCAGCGGTTCATGGCGGGGTAGCCCCGATACCCAGCACCTGCCTTATGTTTTAATCTAGCCGTTATGTTCAAATAACATAACTTCCCCAAAGCATTCTGCCCTAAACCCTGCTTCCGCTTTGCCCGGGAGGGGAAAGTAAGATGCATCGCACGTGCCGAGAACCCGGACCTCCGGGTACAGCAACGACGAGACGCATCCTGGTAGGTCGAGAGTCGGCTCCTGGAGCCGGGATCAATTAGGAGACGCCTATGTTTGCTGATCGAACGCCGTCGATGCGAAGTCCGCGCATCATCCCCTGATTCCGCCGTGCCACTTGCTGGCGCGCTGCGTTTCTCTTTGTTTTCTAAACAATCGGCGGGCAAGCTAAGCGCCACCCCGCCAGGGCATTCGCGAGGATTTTTATCATGAGCCTGATCAAGCACCGTGAGGCCGTCGGCCTGCTCCGCCGCCACATCTCCCTGCGTGGCGATAACGCTAACGCCCTGCCGAGCGTGTCTGGCATGGTCGCCTCTTTGCGCCCGCAAGAACCGCTGCACTGCATCCGCCCTGGCGTGATCGCCGATTCCGCCGCCGCCTTTGTGCGCGCCTTCAACGGGGACGTACTCTACGCGGTCAAATGCAACCCCGAGCCCGCCGTCCTGCGGGCGGTCTGGGAGGGCGGCGTGCGCCATTTCGATTGCGCGTCAATCTCGGAAGTCTCCCTGGTCCGCCGCCTATTCCCCGGCGCGCAGATTCATTTCATGCACCCGGTCAAATCGCGCGCCGCCATCCGCGAATCCTGGCTGCTCCACGGCGTACGGGATTTCGTGCTGGACTCCGCAGACGAGCTGGCCAAAATCCTGGCCGAAATCTCAACCCCAGACGCCGCCGCGCTGAACGCCGCCCCCGGGCTATTCGTGCGCCTTGCCCTGCCCAAATCCTCCGCCGCGATCGACTTCTCCTCCAAATTCGGCGCCGATTTCGAAACCGCCATCACCCTCCTTCGCGCCGCCCGCCCGGTGGCTGGCCGTCTCGGCGTCGCGTTCCATGTCGGCTCGCAATGCATGGACCCGCTCGCCTGGCGCGACGCGCTGGCCCTGGCCGGAGAGGTCATCCGCCGCGCCGGCGTGCGCGTGGACATTATCGACGTCGGCGGCGGCTTCCCCGTCGCCTACCCCGAGATCGACCCGCCCGACCTCAGCGCCTTCATGGCCGAGATCGACGGCGCGCTTGAGCGCCTGAACCTGCCGGGCGTAAAACTCTGGGCCGAACCCGGCCGCGCCCTGGTCGCCGGCGGCGGCTCCGTCGTCGTTCAGGTGCAGCTGCGCAAGGGCGACATGCTCTACATCAACGACGGCGTGTACGGCGCGCTGGGCGACGCCGGGATGCTCGCCTTCCGCTTCCCGACCCGCCTGCTGCGCGCATCCCCGCGCCTGGAGCGCGCCCCGCTGGCCCCCTTCGGCTTTTTCGGCCCAAGCTGCGACTCCCTGGACGTGATGAACGGCCCCTTCATGTTGCCCGAGGACGTCGCCGAGGGGGACTGGATCGAGATCGGCCAGCTCGGCGCTTACGGCGCATGCCTGCGCACCGCGTTCAACGGCTTCGACCGCGCCGCGCTGGCCGAAGTCTCCGACCCCGCGATGCTCGAAACCTCAGGCTACACCGCCCCCGCGGCGCCCGAGCCGCGCCCTCACGCCGCGTCCTTCAGGAGCGTCGGCCACTCGTAGCGCTCAGCCGCCAACCGCTCGAAGGCGACCTCCTCGATATACCGCGCCACGCGCTGCTCATTGAACAGCGCGTGGTAGCGCGCCCGCCCCGCCGTCGCGATCGCCTGGCGCTCGTCCGGCGCCGCACTCAGCCGGTTCAACCACTCGGCCAACTCCGCCATGCTGGAGGCAAAAATCATCTCTCCGTCGGAGAACAGCGTCTCATACCCGGTCCCGCGCTCGGTAAACACCGCGAGCCCATTGCCCGTCAGATGCGCGATCCGGTCCGAGCTATAGAGCCAGTAATCCGGCCGACGGCTGATATTCAGCCCAATCGCCGCCTGCTCCAGCGCCGCCTGATAGCTCTGCCCGGTAATGCGCGGATTACCCGCAATCCCGGGCAGCATCATGCGCAGCGCCGGACACAGCCGCGCCAGCTCGGTGGTAAAATCATTCATGTTCCACTCAACGCCAAACACGAGCCGAGGTGGGCGCGCCGGATTGCCACAGGCGTAGAACAGATCAAACGCCAGCGCCTCGCGCAGATCGCTCCGCCCGGTCTCGACCGAGAAATCCACCGGATTGGGCAAAAACCCAACCGGCTTTCCCGGCCGCGCAAACGGCCGCAGCGCCTCGCCCGCCGTCGAGATCAGCGTCGCATCGACCAGCTCGACCCGCGCCTGCAACCGCCGCACATTCCCCTCCTCGAACAGCGGATCGACATTCCACTGCACGACGCGCATCTCGGGTAACTCCCGCCGGATCTGCGCCAGCGTCTCGTTTTGGATAACATCGGCATGGCCGATGAGCAGCAGCTCGGGCCGGTGCATGGCGCAAAGTTCGCGCAAGGTCCGGTTGGCGAACCCCACCCCCCAGCGCCGCGAGCCAAAGCCGCGCGCGCGCGCCATATCGCGGTCGGAAAAATTGAGCACATTATGCCCATTGCGGGTAAAGCCATTGGAGATTTTCGTCTC
>DAOMCN010000258.1:0-3485 GCA_035427885.1 Acidocella sp.
CGACGATGCGCGTGATATGAGAAAAATATGCCGCAAAATCAGGGTCCTGCTCGATAAATCTGCCGATTTCCGGGTCCAGGCCGCTTTGGGGGCGTAAGGCGGGGTCGTAATGCGGGTTGCGCAGGAAGCGGGTGTCGAAGACCAGATCCGCCTCGCGCGGCAGGCCGCCGGGATAGGCGAAGGAGACCAGGGAGATCACCATGCCCGGCGCGTTGGCGCCGAAATTCTGCTCGATCAGGGTGCGCAGACGGGGCAGCGGCAGGCTTGAGGTGTCGATCAAGAGGCCGGACTCGGCTTTGAGCGGGGCGGTCAGGCCGCGCTCAAGGGCGATACCCTCGGCCACTGCGCTGGTTTGCGCCAGCGGGTGGCGGCGGCGGGTTTCCGAATAGCGTTGCAGCAGGGCTTCGTCCGAGGCGGTGGCGAAGACCAGGGTGGGGCTGAGATTCGGCGCCTGACGCAGGCGCTCCAGCGTTTCCAGGACGACATCGGGCGAAAAGCCACGTGAGCGGGCATCGACGCCGATGGCAAGGTTTTGCTCGGCGTGCAGGGCCAGATCCTCCAGCGTCGCCAGCGGTGGGTTGTCCATGGTCTCGAAGCCGAGGTCTTCGAGGGCGCGCAAAATCGAGTTTTTGCCCGCGCCGGAGAGGCCGGTCACCAGGACGATCTGGAGCTTTTCGGCGCTGTTCCGGGGCGCGCTCTGGGGTGCGCTCTGGGGGGGGATGTGGGGCGGATTCATGGGGCGAAGGCGCCGGTGGGTTGGGGGATACGCCCGCAGGCGGCTTCCAGCGCCAGGAGGACGCGCTCGGGCGCGGAGGCGGCGGCGGGGTCCAGGGTGATGACCGGGAGGTTAAAGCGTTGGTCGGTCTCGGGCTCGGGCAGGCGGGCGGGGGGGCAACTGAGGTGGATGATCAGGCGCAGCGGGGCGCTCGCCAGGTAGGGCAGGCAAAAAAGGCCCAGTCCGCGTACTTCCAGCAGGCCCTTGAGCGCGTCCGGGGGGGAGGCGGTGTTGGCTTCGATCTCCACCTGATCGTCGGCGACCAGGGTGAAACCGCGATGGAGGAGGCGGAGCACAAGGTCGGATTTGCCCGAGCCGGAGGGGCCCAGAAGGAGGATGGCGTCGGGACCGGAGGGACCGGGCCGGGCAACGCAGGAGGCGTGAAGGCGCATGGTGAGCAGAATGTGGCAAGTTTTGGGCAGAAACGGAAGGGGTTGCTGGCAAGTGACGGAATGTTTACGGATTTGTTCATCTTCAGGGAGTGGCGCGCTGCAGAACAATCTCGGCGTGCCTGGGCTTGTGGTCAGGCTGGATTTGGCGGGTTTCGCGACCGGGCATTTTCGGTCCGTCAGGCGCTGTCCCGACGATGTGCTTTAGGGGGCGGGGCTTGGAAGATTTTGTCGGGAACGGGGTTGAGATGAAGGATTCCAGTCTGGTCGTCGCGTTGCGCACGCATGTGTGGAACGAGGAGGTTGCCGTGCTGGCGCGCAGGCTGGCGTATTTCTCACAAGGAATCGAGTTCGTGATCCTGGCCGATGAGAGCAACGGCGTCTTGGAGACCGGAAATTTCAGGAAGATCGGGCATAACAACGATTTTTCAGATTTCGGGGTGGCGAATTATCCGGCGCGGCTGGTGCTCTGGTATAATGGGGATTACCCGCTCTACGTGCTGCGCCGGGCGTTTCCGCGGGCGACGCATCTTGCGATGGTGGAATATGATGTCGCGGTGAATACCGATGTCGTGGTGATCATGCGCGATGCGCAGGCGCGCAATCTGGATCTCATCGCCGACCGGCTGGGACCGGCGAGCCCGGATTGGCATTGGTGGCCCTCCCTGGCGCCGCATTTCGCGCAGCCGATGATCGCGTTCATTCAGTTCGTCGTGGTGTCCGCGCGGGCGGCGGATGCCTTGCTGGGGCGCAGGCAGGCGCTGATGGCGGCGAAGGCGCCCGATTGCGATGCGGATTGGCCGTTTTGCGAGGGTTTTATTCCCTCGGTGATCGCCGGGCTTGAAAATGCGCAGATGGTGAAGCTTGACCATTATGCGCGCCTGCCGTGTTTTGATGTCAGCGGGCATCGGCATCTGCACGACCCGGAGGTCAACCAGCTCGGGACGATCAGCCATCCGGTGGTGGGCGAAACGATGTTGCTCAACCGGCTTCTGGAGGACAAGGTGGGCGGAATTCAAGCGGTCTTCGATCCGAAGAGCAAGCTGCGCCAGCAATTACATTTTTGCGATCCGGCGACCTTTAGCGCGAGGTTGTTCGTGGAGGTCCTCAGGCTGCGCTCCAGCCGGGCGAGTGCCGCGTATCACGATCTCGCCGCGCAACGGGGCTGGCCGGTGCCCAAGGGCGAGGGCAATGTCGCCAGGTTCAGGCCGACGGCGATGTCTTCGGTCTCGCAATGGTCGCGCGATCGGGACCCGGACGTTGAAAGCCGGGGTGGCAATGATGGGAATATTCAGGGCGGGTGCGGGTTCCATACCGATTTTGAGCGCGATCCCTGGTGGCAGGTCGATCTTGAGGATTTTTATGAGGTGGAGCGGGTGGTGGTGTTCAACCGGCTCGACCTGCCAGAGCGGTGTACGCGCATCAGCGTCTTGGGGTCGGAGGATGGGCGGAGCTGGGTGTTGTGGGCGGTGAAGCTCGATGACGCGGTGTTTGGCGGGGCGGATGGCAATCCGTATGTGTTCGCGTTCGCGCCGCCGTTTATTGCGCGCTTTGTGCGGATTACGCTGATCGGCGAGGGGTTTTTGCATCTCGACGAGATCGAGGTTTATGGCGAACGGGTCGCGCAGACGTGAAGATTCTCGTCGTCGGGGCGGGGTTTTCCGGAGCGGTGCATGCGCGGGTACTGGCGCAGGCGGGGCATCGGGTGCGGGTGATTGATCAGCGCGGGCATATCGCGGGCAATGCGTATGATCATGTGGACGCGAACGGGATCCGGGTTCATGCTTATGGGCCGCATCTGTTTCATAGTAAAAATCAAAAAGTCATTGATTGGATCAGCCAATTTGGCGCCTTTGTGCCTTATGTGCATAAGGTGCGGGCGCGGTTGCCCTCGGGGGTGGCGGTGCCGTTGCCGATCAATCTCGATACGGTGAACGCGGTGTTCGGGACGGCGTATGAGAGCGCCGAGCAGGTGCGCGCGCATCTTGCCAGTGTGTCGTTGCCGATTGCCGAGCCGGGGAATGCGGCGGAGCATCTCTACGCCAATATCGGGCGCGAGCTGACGGATTTGTTTTTTCGGCCTTATACCAAGAAAATGTGGGGGCTGGCATTGGAGGAAATGTCAGCCGCGGTGGTCAAGCGGATCCCGCTGCGCTTTGACCGAGTGGATACGTATTTTGCCGATGACGAGGTACAGATGATGCCGCGCGACGGGTATACGGCGCTGGTCGCGGCGATTCTGGACCATCCGATGATCAAGGTCGCGCTGGGCGTGGCGTTCGAGAAGGCAATATTGCGCGACTATGATTTCTGTTTCAACG
>DAOMCN010000259.1:0-3484 GCA_035427885.1 Acidocella sp.
CGAGCGGGGACTCAAGCTCTCGGGCGGGGAGAAGCAGCGCGTCGCGATTGCGCGTACCATCCTTAAGAACGCGCCGATCCTGATCCTCGACGAGGCGACCAGCGCGCTCGATACGGCGACCGAGCAGGAGATTGGCACGGCGCTGCGCTCGGTTGCGTATGACCGGACCACGCTGGTGATTGCGCACCGGCTCTCGACCGTTACCGACGCCGACGAGATCCTTGTGTTGCGCGAGGGGGTCATTGTCGAGCGGGGCAGGCATGCGGCGTTGCTTGAGGCGAACGGGGTTTATGCCGGGATGTGGGCGGCGCAGGTTGAACTTGACGAGGGCGTGCAGAATCCCGAAGGGGAGGGCGGCTTGAGGGAAACATCTGAAGCGTATGGGCAAGATGACCCTGGCCAGGTGTTGTTGGCGCAGACAAGTACTAAATAGGAAGTAGCTGTGGAATCTGAGATGAACGATAAACAATCCCCCCCGGAACGCGATCTGAACCATGCCGGTTCCGTCGTTGATAAGGCGATCGAATATATGATGGGGCAGGATATCAGCGAGTTGGCGATTGCTTCCGCGCTGCTGGGCGGCGCCCTTGGGCTGCTCTCGCGCACACTGCCTGACGAGGTTGTGATCCAGATTCTGGGCAATGCGATGGAGAGCGTGCGTTCGGGCGAAATGCGCGGCGCGGCGGGCAAGGATCACGCGGGCGAGGCTTGACCGGGGGAAGGGATTTGGCCATAAGGCCGATCAATGTATTGGGCTGGCAAGCGCTGGCCCCATTTGCGTTTTTGAGGATAGAGTTATGGCCCGCCGTTGTGAACTGACCGGAAAGACTGTGCAATCTGGCAATAATGTCAGCCATGCGAATAACAGGACCCGTCGCCGGTTTTTGCCGAACCTGCAGGAAATCACCCTGCTCTCCGAAGTGCTCGGGAATGTGCGTATGCGCCTCTCGACCCGTGCGATCCGCACCGTTGAGCATAATGGCGGGTTGGATGCTTATCTGCTGAGCCAGACCGACCGCGAGATGACCACCGAAGGTCTGGCGCTGAAGCGCCGCCTGGAGCGGGCAACCGCGAAGAAGGCCGCTAAAGCAGCCTAAAGTTTGCTGCTGCGCCTTTTGGCGCTGGGCGTGAGATTTGAGTTGATGGGGGCGGCTTCACCTTGGGGTGGAGCCGCTTCTTGTCGTTTTTCCCGGTGCTGAGGAGGGTGTCATGATGATTCAGATTACGCCGCGACTCGGGATCGAGGAGGCGGAGCTGGAGGAGAGTTTTATTGCCGCTTCCGGCCCTGGTGGGCAGAATGTCAACAAGGTCGCCACGGCGGTGCAACTGCGCTTCAACCTGCTGCGTTGCGCAACGCTGCCCGAGGGGGTTAAGGCCAGGATGCGGGTGTTGGCCGGGCGGCGGTTGAACCAGGAAGGGGAGATTGTCATTACCGCCAACCGGTTCCGCACCCAGTTGCAGAACCGGGCGGATGCGCGCGAGCGGTTGTTCGAGATGGTGCGGGCGGCGGCGGTGGCGCCGGTGTACCGCAAGCCAACGCGCCCGACCAAGGCGTCCAAAACCCGGCGGCTGGAGGCGAAAAGCCAGCGCGGGGAGACCAAGCGGATGCGGCGGAATACGCACGGCGAACACTGAGCCCTTGCCGCGCGGCGGAGGAACGGGCTAGCAGTGCTTTAGATGACGGTGGCCCGCGAGGGCTGAAACGGGAATGCGGAATAAAAAGCCGCAGCTGCCCCCGCAACTGTATGTGGCGAGTTTTTGCCCTGATGCCATTGCCCGAAAGGGTGAGAAGGCGGCGCGAGAGCCTTGACCCATGAGCCAGGAGACCGGCCGGCATCGAGACATTTGCGCGTGGATGGGCGGGGTGCACCAGTCACGGAAGGGAGAGAGACCCTGAGCCTCTGTCGCCATTGGTGGATTGCGCTGCGCGTTTTGCCGCGCGGCGTGTGCGAGGAGTGCGGAGTGTTGAGAAGCAAATTGATTGGGTTGAGTCTGGTGGCGTTGTTGGCGCCGTTGGCGGCCTGGGGACAGGATAATACGTCGCAGGCGATTATCGTCACGGCGACGCGGGTTTATACGCCGGAGCGTAAGGTGCCCGCGGGGGTTACTGTTATTACCCATCAGGATATCGTCAAGCGAGGCTATACCACGCTGGTACAGGCGCTGAGCGCGGTGCCGGGGCTGGGGGTTGTGCAGTCCGGCGGGCCGGGGAATGCGGCCAGTGTGTTTATCCGGGGGACGAATTCCGAGGATGTGCTGGTGTTGCGTGACGGCGTGCCGGTGAACGATCCTTCAAACACTAATGGGGCGTTTAATTTTGGCGATGTCGGCTTAAGCGATGTCGAGCGTATCGAGGTGGTGCGGGGCGCGATGTCCGGGCTGTATGGGTCCAACGCCATTGGCGGGGTAATCAATATTGTGACCAAGCAAGGGTTTGGCGCGCCCAAGGCAAGCGTCACTCTGGCGGGCGGGTTTCCGGCGCAGGGGCAAGCGAGCGCCACGGTTTCTGGTTCTACGGGGAGGTTTGATTATGCCTTGAGCGGGGCGCTGGATAACGAGTCCGGGTTTGACGCCACGGCAAGACGCTTAAGCGTTTATGCGGCGCATAAGGATCCGTTCCGCTCAACGTTGGGGGCGATCAATCTGGGGTATACGCCGGTGCTGGGGACGCGGATTTATCTGGTTGGGCGGGTGCAGCGGACGGATGCGGCGTTTCCTGATCTTGGCTACCCGATTTTTGACGATCCCAATGAGCATGACCGCAATACGGACTGGTTCGGCAAGCTTGGCGTCAAAAGTGATTTGTTCAATGGCTGGCTGACGACAGAGATGTTTGTTGCGCGGTTGGATAATACGCTGCACAATACCAATCTGCTGGATGCGGCGGACCCAAACCAGGCGCTGACCAACGAAGTATATCATGGCTACCGGACCGATGGGCAGTGGAACAATACGGTGCATCTGCCCGATGCCAGGGTGACGAGCGAGTCTTCTGTGGTGTTCGGTGCGGAATATATCGACGACTCGGCGACGGAGACGGTGAATGACAGTTCGGTTTATGGGCCGTACGTCGCGAGCATGAAGGCTTCCCAGCGTACGCTGGCCGGGCATCTGGGTGGTCAGACGACGCTGCTGAACCGGCTAACGCTGACGGCGGCACTGCGCGAGGATGCCGTGTCCAGCTTTGGCAATGCGCTCACCGGGCGGGTTGGTGGCGTGCTGGCGGTGCCGGAGGCGGATTTGAGCTTTAAGGCGTCGTACGGCACGGGGTTTCTGGCGCCCTCGCTGTTTGATTTATATGGGGTCGATAGCTCCAGCTATGGCACTTATACGGGCAACCCGAAGTTGAAGGCGGAGTATAGCAGCGGATTTGAGGTCGGGCCGGAGCTTGATATTCCAGCCTTTGGCCGAGTGGATTTCGCCAGCCTGTCGGTGACATATTTCCAGACCAGTATCCGCGATCTTATTACATATGTGTCGATAC
>DAOMCN010000260.1:0-3449 GCA_035427885.1 Acidocella sp.
ACCCGCAACCAAACCGTTATGAGCGGTCCGCTCTAACCGTTGAGCTACCGGCGCCAGAAGCGTGCTAAGCGTGGGCGCAACATAGCCACGCGCGGCGCGTTGGCAAGACACCCCCCGCCGGTCTATAGGGCAAACCATCAAAACAGGGAGATTTGACATGGACGTAAGCAAGCTTTCCGCCGGCAAGGACGTGCCGCACGACATCAACGTGGTGGTGGAAATCCCGGCAGGCTCGGGCGTGAAGTACGAGATCGACAAGGAGAGCGGCGCCCTGGTGGTGGACCGCGTTGTTTTCACGCCGATGGTCTATCCCGCCGCCTACGGCTTCATCCCCGGCACCCTGGCCGATGACGGCGACCCGGCGGACGCCTTGGTCCTGATCTCCGCGCCAATCGCCCCCGGCGCCGTAATCCGCGCCCGGCCCATCGGCCTGCTGCAAATGGAAGACGAAGCCGGAACCGACGAGAAGATCATCTGCGTCCCGCACGACAAGGTCCACCCCGAATACACCGACATCTCCGAAGTCGCCCAGCTCCCCGCGATCAAACGCGACGCGATCAAGCACTTCTTCGAGCACTACAAAGACCTGGAGAAGGGCAAATGGGTGAAAATCACCGGCTGGGCAGACCGCGCCGCCGCTGAAGCCGCGATCAGCTCTAGCCTCGCCCGCGTCGCCAAATAATCCCCCGCCGCAGCCGGCGCATAAAAAAGGCCCAGGGGATCGCCTCCCCTGGGCCTTTTGCTTTACCTAATCCGTTTTTACGCGTTGGCGACGGTTTCCATCGCCTGAGCGCGGCGCGACTGCCACAGGCCCACGAAGTCGATCGGCCCCAGCATCACCGGCGGGAACCCGCCGTCGCGGGTAACATCGGCGAGGATATTGCGCGCGAAGGGGAAGAGTAGGCGCGGGCACTCGACGAGCAGAATCGGCTCCTGCTGGTTTTCCGGTACGTTATTGAGCGTAAAGATCCCAGCATAAGCGATATCGGCAATGAACACGACAACCGGCTTCTGCTCCTCGCCGTTACCGACGGCAGCAGCAGGCATCGTCGCTTCCGCGCGCGCGGCGAGGGTAACCTCGAACACGTTCTCGCCTTCCTGGAGACGGCGGACCTGGACATCGAGGTTGATGCTGACTGCGGGTGCAGCGCGCAGCGTGGCGTAAATCGCGGGCGCATTCGGCACTTCGAAGGAGAGGTCCTTGGTGTACTGGATATTGACCACGAGAGGCGGCTGAACGGGGGCGGCTGTGTCTGACATATCTGTATTTCCTGCAATGCTGTGCGCGCCCGCCTAGCACAGCGGCGCGGTCATGATAAGAGAGTAGCATGAACCGGAATATTTTCATCGACGGCCAGGCCGGCACCACGGGCCTCGGTATCGCCCAGCGCCTCGCCTCCCTCCCAGGCATCGCGCTGATCACCCTGGAGGACGCCCACCGCAAGGACGCCGCCGCCCGCGCGGACGCCATGTCGCGCGCGGACCTGACCGTCCTGTGCCTGCCCGATGACGCCGCGCGCGAAGCCGTGGCCCTGGCCCCGCCCGGCACCCGCATTCTGGACGCCAGCACCGCCCACCGCACCGCGCCGGGCTGGGTGTACGGCCTGCCCGAACTCAACCCCGCGCAACCCGCCCACATCAAATCAGCCGCCCGCGTCTCCAACCCCGGCTGCTACGCGACCGGCGCCATCGCCCTGCTGCGCCCGTTGATCGCCGCCGGGCTGCTGCCTGCGGATCACGCGATCACCCTGAACGCCATCTCCGGCTATTCCGGCGGCGGCAAGGCGATGATCGCGGCGCACGACGCCCATGCCGGCCCCGCCTTCGAGCTGTACGGCCTGACCCTCGAACACAAGCACATCCCCGAGATCATGGCCTATTCCGGCCTGACCCGCCGCCCGCTCTTCGTCCCCTCGGTGGGCCATTTTGCCCAGGGAATGCTGGTCAGCCTGCCGCTTTTCCTGGACCATCTCTCCGGCTCCCCCAGCGCCGGGCAGTTGGTGGAACTGTACCAATCGGCCTACCAGGGCCAGAAAAACATCCTCGCCCCGTCCGCGCTTCACACCGGCCTGCTCACCCCCGAGGGGCTGAACAACACCGACCGCCTGGAAATCTTCGTCTGCGCCAACCAGATGCACCATCAAGCGGTGCTGATCGCCCGGCTGGACAACCTCGGCAAAGGCGCATCCGGCGCCGCCGTGCAAAACATCTCGCTCATGTTAGGGGAATAACAACGCCATGGACCATACCTCCTCCCTCTCGCGCCCTTCCGGCCTGCTCTACGCCTTCAACGGCCAGACCCCGCGCATCGACCCGACCGCCTGGATCGCGCCGACGGCGGTGCTGATCGGCGACGTCCGCGTCGGCCCCGGCGCGAACATCTGGTTCAACTGCGTGCTCCGCGCCGACACCAACCCGATCATCGTCGGCGCACGCTCCAACATCCAGGACGGCACCATCATCCATGTCGATCACGGCGAATTCTTCACCGACATCGGCGATGATGTGACCATTGGCCACGCCGCCATCATCCACGCCTGCAAACTACGCAACCGCGCCTTCGTCGGCATGGGGGCGACGGTACTGGACGGCGCGGTGATCGAGGAAGCCGGCCTGCTCGGCGCGCGCGGCCTGCTCGGGCCGGGCAAGCGCATCGGCAAGCAGGAACTCTGGACCGGAATGCCCGCCCGCCTGCTACGCGTGATGAGCGATGATGAGCGCGCCAACTGGGACGCCACCGTGCCGCATTACGTCGAACTGTCTGAAACCTACCGCACGACCCTCTCAGAAGCCGGGCAAGCGCCATGACCACGGAGCATTTCGAAGAAAACCTGGTCAATTCCGCCTTCGCCCTGGCCGGCGAGAAGACCTGGGCCTGGGCAACCCCCGCCGCCGCCGCCCGCCGCGCCGGGCTGGATGAAGTCGAGGCGCGCGCAACCTTCCCGCGCTGCGGCGGCATTGTGGCGCGCTTTGGCGAGATGGAGGAGCGCTACGCCCTGACCGGCGCACTGACCGAAGGCCCTGTGCGCGACCGCCTGTTCGACATCCTGATGCGCCGCTTCGACTTTTTACAGCTCCACCGCCCCGGCGTCCTGGCCTTGCTGCGCTTCCTGCCGCTGGATCCGCCGCTGGCCCTGTTGCTCGCCCGCGCCAACCTCGCCGCCCTGGGTCGCGTTCTGGAAGCCGCGGGCGTTCCCGCCACCGGCTTGCGCGGCGCGTTGCGCAAGCGTGGCCTCGCCCTGGTCTGGGCCTATGCCGTGCACGCCTGGACCAAGGACGAGAGCGCGGACCTCGCGCACACGATGGCAGCCCTGGACCACGCGCTGGACCGCGCCGATCTGTTCGCCGCGCGTTTCGATTCACCCGTTGCGGTAGCGCCACCCTCCCCTTCCCCCGGGGACACATCTGCGTTAGCCTGAATTAGGCCGAAATTCCGGCTGGCAACAAAA
>DAOMCN010000261.1:0-3444 GCA_035427885.1 Acidocella sp.
AAATTTTCTGATAATGCTCGCGCAGTACATCCGCGTCGTGGAAACTGCCCCCGCCTTGCTGCACAAAGGGGAAAAATATCGGTGCAAAAGACTCGCAGTGGAATACAAAAGGCCGAGTCATGCTGGGATAGGGGGCGGTGTGATGCAGCTCGATATCCCCCGGCAACAGCGCGGTGAGGGCTATGTTCGGCGCGAAAAACGCCTCTCGATAACGCGGCGCCAGGGCCGAGGTTCCATATGCCGTGAAACCCTCCGCCTCGCGTTGCACGGCGGACAACAATTCTCTGCAAAGCGCCTTGTCGCCGCGCAGCATGTTCGATAGCTCGGTATTATCCCAGGCGTGCAGCTCGGTATCCGCCGGGTGGTTTTCAAACAAGGCGCGATAGAGCGGATGAAACCCATTCAGCGGAATATAATGGCTCAGGCTCCAGGGCACCGCGACCGAAAGAGTTGTACGCGTCACGAAACGAGCCTCCACAGCCAGCGGATGCAGCGGGCAGGCCAGTAAGGCCAGCCGCTCCGAATCGCGGCGATCGCACCGCTCTGCTGGTCCAGTTGCCGCTGCAGGCCTTCTATCCGCGTGTCCAACGCAATTTCAAAATCCGCGTTCGCATTCCGGATGGTCTCCCGCAACGCGTCGGCAAGCGCCTCCTGACGGCGCCGCTGTTCGGCAACGACGCTGGTAAGGTCCTCCTGCCGGGACCGCTGTTCCGCCATGATCTCGAGCGCCTTATCAAATTGGCTCTTGATCTTCGCGTCGAGATTCCTGCCGAGCTCCTTGACTTCCGTGTGCAGCTTCCTGGCAGCGTGTTCGTTCGCGGTCGCGTGGTCGTTCAACTGAGCCTCGACCTCCAGGCTGCGCTGCGTCGCGGCTACGATACTTTCCTCGATCCCCGCCTTCAGCTCTGCGGCATAAAACTCCAGCGCCGCCAGCCTTGCCAGAATGCCCGCAATTTCTTTTGCCGCTTGCATCAGGTCCCGGCGCATCTCGCGCCATTGCTTGTCCCGCTTTTCTTGCGCGGCACTCAACTGTCGCCGCAACCGGTGCAATGACGAGATCTGATCGATCTCATCGCGGATCTGCTCGACCGATGAAGCGACGATAAAATCGTCTAGCGCATAGGTTGAGAGCGCATTTTGCAAATCGATGGTGAGATCCACCCGGCCGAGCGACTGCCGGATGCCATAGAAGCGCCCATGGTGCCGCAGGATATTGAAGCCTTGATATTCCTCCACCAGGCATGGACCGGCAGCATTCTGCCAAAACGGCAGGAAGCCATTCTCCGCCGTCTCCCCGAGCAGCGTGGTGGCCAATTTATGTAGCGATGCAAGGCGCTGGCCGAGGCCATCATGCCCGACGAGCAGCAGGGTTTTGAGATCCTCGAGCGTTGCCGCCGAAGGCAAGAGATGCAGTCGCTCCAGCGGCAACGTTTCCAACGAAAATTGGCCGACCGAGATAGGCAATGCGTAAATCCGCCCATCATACCGGACCAGATTACAATCCAGAAAACCCGCTTCCAGCTTGATCGGCTGCTTGTCGAAATCCCGCCCTGAATAGGACAAGGCCTGACTTATGAATTTAGCGCGATGCGTCGGAAGCTCGGACCCGCCGCCAGTCGCATACCCCAACTCATCCAGAATATCGGCATTCTCCTGCATGAAATTTTCAATGATCTCCAGCGGCAACTCCCGACGGTATCCCCCGATTTGTCCGGCACGGAAGGTCGCGGCCTCACGATTGAATAATTTACGTCCAATTTCTTGGGGATCCCCGGGTATCTGCAGCTTCAGCAGCAATGACCAGATAAGTTCCTGTTGCGCGGCATCGCTGCCGCCGCCGGCGGCACCGACTAACTCCTCGAAAGAAACCTTGATGACGTTAGGGAATTCGAGCCAGGGCAAAAAACGCCGCAGGCGATCGCGGATTGATCCGAGCATGTTTGTATCGGTCAGCAAGCGCTTGACGCGTCCGATGAAATCCAGCCCGTCAAACCATCCCGCGAAGGTGGTCTTGCCATCCTGATGGTAGTAATGCGCCTCTGACACCAGAATATCGAGCGGATGTCGATAGATAAAGATCGCCGGCGATCTCATGAAGCTATGGTGCCGGTTGCCAAAGGGCGCGCGCCGCACCGTATCGACGAAAAAGTCCGGCGCCGTGGTATGAGAGTTCTCGTACTCGATGCAGTACCAGCTTTGCGCGCGCGGGAATTCCGGTGGCTCCACCCCCGCGTTGAAGCCCAGCACGCCCGCCAGCTCATACAATAAATGCGTGCCAGCCTTCGGGATGGAGATGAGGAAAACCGGTCGCTTGCTGAAATGCCAGTCGGTCACGGGCGCGACAATGACCGCGGCCCGCGAGAGATATGCCATCAGTACGCCATGCAAGGCTTGACCATTTTCCTCGGTCAGTATGATCAGCGGGGTCTTGCCGCTTTCGATTGGCGCGTCGCCGCGATGCAGCGCCACGCCGGACTGCGTGGCGCGCGCGGAAATCTCTTCCGCAAGATCGTTCTGCCCGACCAATAAGGGGGTGAATGCCTCCTGCGTCCATAGCGGCTGCAGCCTTGCCAGAAACGCCCCGATGTTGGCGTCTTCAAAGTATACTTCGCGCATCACGGAGCAATGGTTTCCAGACGGCGCAAGAGCTCCGTCAACCCCGGCTCCACGATGATCCCCTCCAGCATCCCGATCTCGGCTGTGTAAAAATCGATCGGACCAAGTTTTTGCGGCACTCCGTAATATCTTCCGCCGAACTGGACCACATTGATATCGCGGACGCTGCGGAGCAATTTTGGCGCGGGGTCATGAATGACCCTCGACTTGGCGTTATCTAGTTGCCCGCGCCATTCCAGCCAGCTTGCTTCATCTTCAAACAATACCGCAACGGCGCTGGCCGCACGCTCCGTATCCGACAATCCGTTGTTGATTGCTGAATTGAATATCGCACAGGACTCTTCCGCGGTATTCCAAACATCCATGACCAACTCATCATCACCGAAGCTCGACCGCTCGATTTGTGTATGGTTGCGCCAACCGTATCGCTTGAAGGCAAACCGGTCCAGATTCAGATTAGATTTATTGAAGGCGAAACCGAACAAATCTTCATCGGTATAGGCCCGCACGACAGACCCGTCGCGTATCGCACCGGCGACGCGGCGCTGGAAGCTGTTGTAAGCTGTCTCGTCAAGTCGTTCGCTCAGATCATAGCCAAAGGGAAACACCAATCTATCCAACCCGTAGTCACACATCATCTCGAGATGTGTATTCGTCAGCCAGCGCCGCCAACCGCCCACCACGCCATGTCCGGCGCGCAGATTATGCCGATGCGCGCCGGTCAGATTGACATGGTCGAGCTTGCGCCAGATAGCCGCCACTTCCGCCGCCCCTAGAGGCCGCCCCATGGCCCGGGCGATACCAAGGATGGTCGGCTCCGGGTTAGAG
>DAOMCN010000262.1:0-3421 GCA_035427885.1 Acidocella sp.
AATTCGAGCCAGGGCGGGGGGTCGAAGGATACCTGGGTGCTGGCCGATGATTTTAGCGAAGGAGGCGCGCTGTGACCCAAATGCGCTACGATACCGTGTTGCTCGCGCGCGATGCCGAGGGGCTGTTCTGGATGGCGCGCTATCTGGAGAGGACGGAGAACCTGGCGCGGCTGATCGATGTCACGCAAAGTTTCGAGAGTCCGGGGTTTGAGACTGATGCGTGGTTCGGGTTGATCCGCATCAATGCGGATGAGGAAAATTTCGCCAAGCGCGGATTCTCGCCCGATGCCGCGCATGTCAAACGATTCTATCTGCTCGACCGAGGTAACCCGACCTCCATTCCAGCGATGCTGGAGGAGGCGCGCACTAATGCGCGCACGCTCAGGCCGCTGATGAGCACCGAGATGTGGCGGCAGATCAACGTGTTTCAGCGCTTTGTCGGACGGATTACGCCCGAGGATCTGGAGGGGGACGCGCTCTCGCGGCTTTGCACCAAGCTCAAGGACGGGGTCCAGGCGCATACCGGGATTACCGAAGGGACGCTCTATCGCGATCAGGGCTGGTACTTTTACGAGCTGGGGCGGTTGCTCGAGCGCGCCGACCAGACGACGCGGATGCTCGATATTAAATACACGGCGCTGCTACCACGCGATGGCGAGGCCAAGCGCGTTGCGGAGTTGACGCAGTGGAACGCCGTGCTGCGGGCTGCTGCCGGGTATCATGCGTTTAAGCGCCATGCGCGGGCGAGTTTTTCGGCGGAGGATGTCGTGCAGTTTTTGTTGCGCGATCCGTCCTCGCCGCGCTCGGCGTTGCTCTGCGTGCGGCGGGCGGAATCACATCTCGATGATCTGCGGCGGATCTACGGACTCTCGCGCGCGGGAGAGGCGATCGAGGTTGCGGAATTTTTGCGAGAATTGCTGCTGGAAAAACCGGTCAGCCATATTCTCGCCATCGGACTGCATGACTATCTGGATATTGTGCAGATCCATATTCAAAAACTCGCCGCCGCCATTGGCCGCGCCTTCTTCCGCGATTGGCGCCCGGAGGCGCCTGTGGCCGAGGTATTGCCGCTGATGTCTCAGTCCCAGACGCAGGGACCCGCGGGGGCGGCGGCTTGAACGCTCTGCTACGCGCTGCGCGTTGGCCGTCGGCGATTTTCGTCCTTGCGCTATTGCCGCGCCTGCTGCAACTGGGCAAGCGGCCGCTCTGGCTGGATGAGGTGTTCACACTGCAGCGCGCCTCGCTCTCGCCCATGGCGCTGGTGCACGATTCGTTTCTTAACCACCATATGCCGAGCTTTTTTCTGATGCTCTCGCCCTTGGTGGCGCTGGGGGATCCGCAATATTGGCTGCGGCTGCCGTCCGCGGTGTTTGGCGCGCTCGCCGTTGTGCTGGTCTATCTGATCGCCACGCGCATCGCGGGGCGGATGGCGGGGGCGGTTTCAGCGCTGATCCTCGGGCTTTCTCCGGCGGCGCTCGCCTTCAGCCAGGAGGCGCGCTCGTATTCGCTTGAAATGTGCCTCATCCTGGTGGCGCTTTACGGCATCGTCCGGCTGGCGCTCGATCTTTCCGCCGCGGCGCAGCCGATGCACAGCGGCACGGCGGGGGTTGGCTGGGCGGCGTTCATCCTGGGCTCCATTGCCGCACTCGATGTGCTGGGAGATGGGTTGCCTTGGTTGATCACGGCCAATGTCATTGGCGGTGCGCTGCTCGTCCAAGCGCGGGAGCGGCGGCGGTTGCTGGGGAATTTTATCAAGGCTGATCTGATTATCGCGGCATTCTCGGCGCCGTTCTACGCGCTTATGGCGCTGTATCAGGATAAGGGGTTCGTCGATAGCGTGATGTGGATCCCGCCGCTGGATGCCTCGCGGATCTGGTATGATTTCGGCTCGGTCTATTTCATGCATATTGCCGATTCCGTGACCTTTCATTTTATGAAGGTGCCGACGCCTGCGCTGTTGCTCTGGTTGATCGATGGCGGGTTGATGCTCAGCCTGGGGGCTGCGGCATGGGCGTTGCGGCGGCGGCCCGCGATGTTCGCGGTGTTGGCGATTTCCTTTGTCTTTTTGCCGGTGATGTTTACGGTCATCTCGATCTGGCGGCCGATTTTGCTGCCGCGCTATATTCTGTGGAGTGCTGCACCGTTCGCTATTCTTGCCGGGGTCGGGGCGAGCGCGTTACTGGAATTTTGCGCGCCTAAGCTGCGCGTTGCGCTGGTCAGCTGCGCGGCGCTGCTGCTGCTGACCAATATGGCGCCCTATTATCATACCGAGACCAAGCCACGCTGGGATATTGCCGCGAAAATACTGGCGCGCGAGGTCGAGCCGGGAGATGTCATCTATCTCTACGACCACGGGGCGCTGCCGATCCTGCGGGTTTATTTGCCGCCGGGGACGCGGACTGTGGTGTTGAGCGATTCTGACGGTGATCTGAGCCACGCGGTGCAGGCGCTGAGGCAGGGTAAGCGCGTGTGGGCGGTGTTTGGCCATGCCGGGCAGAGCGGCGAGCCCAAGGCGTTGCAAGCGTTCTTTGACGGGGCGCAGGTACTGGGGACCCCTCAGACGTTGCAGGTCGCGGGCAAGCGGATTGTCATTGCGCTTTATAGGCCGGGCAAAGCGGCGGAAAATCCCTGAGGGGAGGCTGGCGCTCCCGGAAAACGGAAGCGCCAGGGAGGTTATTTCTCGACGAATGCCTTTTCGATGACGTAATGGCCAGGCTCGTGGTGGTTGCCTTCGTCGAACTCCTGCGATTGCAGGAACTTGTGCAGGTCATCTAGCATGGCCGGGCTACCGCAGAGCATCACGCGGTCGGTTTCCTTGTTCAGGCGCGGCAGGCCGAGGTCTGCTTCGAGCTTGCCGGATTGGAGTAAGGTGGTGATGCGCCCGGTGTTGCGGAAAGGCTCGCGCGTTACGGTTGGGTAGTAGAGCAGTTTGCCCGCCACTAACTCGCTGAAAAATTCGTCCTCATGGAGGCTGTTCACCACCATCTCGCCGTAGCCAAGCTCGGGGATGGTGCGGCAGCCGTGGACCAGCACCACGTGTTCGTAACGCTCGTAGGTGTCCGGGTCCTTGATGATGCTGATAAACGGGGCGAGGCCGGTGCCGGTGCCGAGCAGATACAGGGTCTTGCCGGGATGCAGGTTGTCCTGGATCAGCGTGCCGGTGGGCTTACCGCCGACGAGGATTTCATCGCCAGGCTGGAGCTTCTGCAAAACCGAGGTCAGCGGGCCGTTGGCCACCTTGATGGAGAAGAACTCCAACTGCTCTTCGTGGTTGGCGTTGCACATCGAATAGGCGCGCAGCAAGGGCCGACCATTGACCTGCAGGCCGATCATAGTGAACTGACCGGAGATAAAACGGAAGCCGGGATTACGCGTCGCGGTGAAGCTGAAAAGCGTGTCGGTCCAGTGCCGGACGGTTTGG
>DAOMCN010000263.1:0-3377 GCA_035427885.1 Acidocella sp.
AAGCTGAGTCGCGTTCGCGTGCCGGCAAGGGGGTGGCGCGGGCGACGAGGCGTGCAGGCAAAGTGCCTGCGGTAATTTATGGCGCGAAGCAGGAACCCACCCTGATTTCCCTCGACCCGCGCTTCGTGATGCGCGAACTCAAGCGCGGCGGCTGGCGCTCGCGCCTGTACGAAATCGACGTCGCCGGAGAAAAATCCCGCGCGCTGATGCGCGATGTGCAGTTCCACCCGGTCACCGATGCTCCCGAGCATGTGGATTTTCAGCGTCTGGCCGCCGGTGAGCGCGTGCGCGTTGCTGTCGCCGTGGTGTTCATCAACGAAGGCATCTCGCCCGGCATTAAGCGCGGCGGCGTGCTCAACGTTGTGCGTCATACGGTTGAAGTCGCCTGTGACCCGGACAACATCCCCGAGAAGTTCGAGGCAGATCTTGGCCCGCTCGACATCAACGAAAATATCCGCTGGCACAATCTGCTCGGTGTGGGCGATGCCCGTCCGGTGATCACCGACCGCGACTTCGTCATCGCCACCGTGGCGGCGCCGACGGTTTCGGCGGAGCAGATCGCGGCGGAAGCCGCCGCTGCGGCGGCTGCGGCCGCGGCTCCGGCCAAGGGCAAGGGCAAGGCCGCTCCTGCTAAGGCCGCCGCCGCTCCGGCCGCGCCTGCCAAGAAGAAGTAATTCTTCGCCCGCGCCATGTATCTTTGGGCCGGTCTCGGCAATCCAGAGCCAGGCATGGCGCGGCAGCGGCACAATATCGGCTTTATGGCCGTCGATGTGATCGCGCGCCGCCACGGATTTTCACCGTGGCGGCAGCGTTTTAAGGGGGTTACGGCGGAGGGGATGATCGGAGGCGCTAAAATCCTGCTCCTCAAGCCGCTGACCTATATGAATCTCTCCGGCGAATCCGTGCAGGCCGCCGCCGCGTTCTTTAAGATCCCGGCAGGCGACATCACGGCATTCCATGACGAGCTGGACCTCGCCCCCGGTAAAGTCCGGGTGAAAAAGGGCGGCGGCAATGCTGGCCATAATGGTCTGCGCAGCATGGATAAGCACCTGGGCACGCCCGAGTACTGGCGCGTGCGCCTGGGCATCGGGCATCCGGGGGATAAGGCCCGCGTGACCGGCCATGTGTTGGGAGATTTCGCGAAAACGGACTTGGATTGGCTGCTGCCCTGCCTGGATGTGATCGCGGATAACGCGGCGCTGCTGGCGGCGCAAAAGCCTGAAGAATTTATGACGCGCGTGGCGTTGCTTACTGGGGACCAGAAAAATGGGGTTTAACTGCGGAATTGTCGGACTGCCGAATGTGGGCAAATCGACCCTGTTCAATGCGCTCACCGCGACGGTGGCGGCCCAGGCCGCGAATTATCCGTTCTGCACCATTGAGCCGAATGTCGGGCGCGTCGCGGTGCCAGACAAGCGCATGGACGCGCTGGCGGTTATCGGCAAATCGGTAAAAACCGTGCCGACGAGTCTGGAGTTTGTTGATATCGCGGGCCTTGTGCGAGGCGCTTCGAAGGGGGAAGGGCTGGGCAACCAGTTTCTCGCCAACATCCGCGAGGTGGACGCCATCGTGCATGTCCTGCGCTGCTTTGAGGATGGCGATGTGACCCACGTGGAAGGCAGCGTCGATCCGATCCGCGATGCCGAGACGGTGGACACCGAGCTGATGCTGGCGGATCTGGAATCCCTGCAAAAGCGCCTGCCCGCCTTGCAGAAAAAAGCCAAGAGTAACGACCGCAACGCCGCTGCCGATGTCGCGTTGATGGAGCCGATCCTGGTGGCGCTGGAAGCGGGCAAGGCGGCGCGCACCGCGATTGCGCCGCAGGATGCCGAGGACGCCAAGCGCCTTAACCTGCTCACCGCCAAGCCAGTGCTGTATGTTTGCAATGTCGAGGAAGCCTCGGCTGCGACCGGCAATGCGTTCTCCAACCGCGTTGCCGAAATGGCCAAGGCGCAGGGGGCGGGGTATGTTATCGTCTCCGCCGCGATCGAGGCTGAGGTGAGCCAGTTGGCGGAGGAAGACCGCGCCGGGTTCCTGGCCGATCTCGGCCTGGAGGACAGCGGGTTGGACCGCGTGATTCGCGCCGGGTACAATCTGCTCGGGCTGATCACGTATTTTACCGTCGGCCCGAAGGAAACCCGCGCCTGGACGATCATTAAAGGCACCAAGGCGCCGGGCGCCGCTGGCGTGATCCATGGTGACTTCGAGCGCGGGTTCATTGCCTGCGAGACCACGGCGTTCGAGGACTATGTCGCCTATAAGGGCGAGGCCGGCGCGCGCGAGGCGGGCAAGCTGCGCATCGAGGGGCGGGAATATGTGGTCAAGGACGGCGACGTTCTGCTGTTCCGGTTCAACGTTTAACGGCCTGGATGCAACGCCCAGCTTTCCAGGAGCAAAAATCTCGACTAGCCTGGCCGCATGAAAATTGCCCTTTGCCAGACGCCCGGTGTCATCAACAACCCCGCCGCCGCCTTCGCCCTGATGGACGAAAAAGCTGGCGAGGCCAAAGCCAACGGTGCCGACCTTCTGCTCCTGCCCGAGATGTACCTTTCGGGCTACAATATCGGCGCGCAAGCCGCCTTTAAGCACGCCATTACCGCCGAGGGGCTTGCCCCGGCGCGGGCCATCGCCAGGACGCGAAAAATCGCGCTAGTGTTTGGCTATCCTGAGCGCGTGGGCGATTGTGTTGCCAATTCTGCCGTGCTGATCGGCCCGGACGGGGAAATCCTGCTCAATTACCGCAAATCCCATCTTTTTGGCGATCTCGACCGCGTGATGTTCACAGCCTTGGGGGCCGAGTTCCCCATCGCCACGCTGGACGGGCTGAAGATCGGCCTGCTGATTTGCTATGACATCGAATTCCCCGAACCCGCCCGCCGTCTGGCCCTGGCCGGGGCGGATGTTCTCCTGATCCCCACCGCGCAGATGCAGCCTTATTATCAGGTGGCGACCCATGTCATCCCTGCCCGCGCTTACGAGAATCAGGTCTATCTCGCCTATGCCAACCATGCGGGCAACGACGACGGACTGGAGTATATCGGACTGTCCAGCATTTGCGGCCCGGACGGCACCGTGCTCGCCGCCGCGAAGGGGGGAGAGGAGATGCTCTACGCCACCACAGATTGCGCGCACCATGCCGCTGTTCGCCTGGCCGATCCGCTCCTGGCCGACCGCCGTCCAGATCTTTACGCGCCGCTTGCGGGATAACCAGGGCGGATAATTAGAAAAAAATTATTTGATCGCGTTTCTTATTCTCCGCATACTGAGGTGAAACAAAAAAGGGAAAGCGCATCATGTTGCTGAATACGATCCTGAAGCACAAACCGCCTGGCTTCATCTCGGTCCCGCCGGAGCTGCCGGTCAGTGGTGTTGTCGCC
>DAOMCN010000264.1:0-3375 GCA_035427885.1 Acidocella sp.
GTATCGTCGAGCGGCGCGCAATCCCAGAGTTCCAGCTTGCCGTTAAAATCGCGCACCCGTCCATCCGCCACGAGCATGTCCATGAACATGCCGATCCTCTCGGATTTCCCCGGCAGACGCAGCAGCAAGACCGGCACATGCGTCGCCACCGCTTCGGAAACCATCGAGACCGAATCAGCCGTCGCCAGCACCGCATCCGCGCAGGCCAACATACCAAAATACGGGTTATCCCCGCTGCCGTCCCAGACCCACGCCCCAAGCGGCTCCAGCGCCTCGCGCAGAACCCGCACCACTTCGGGCGAGGTCCGCCGCGAGGGCGTAATCACAACCCCTGCCTCGCCGCGCAGAATCATATCGCGCAGCGCCCCCGCCAACTCGCGCGCCAGCGGCGGGTCAAACCGATAGCGCCCATTGCTCCCGCCCAGCAGCACCGCCAGCAGCGGCCGCTTCTGCGCCACGAACACAGGCGCCCAACGCAATTTCTCCGCCGCCAGCCGCGCTGGCGTAACCCGATGCAGCGCCGTGCGCGTCACGATGACATTCTCGCCCTCGACCCCATCATGGCGGCTGACCATGACCAGATCGAACTTGCGCAGCGCCATGCGCGGATGCTGCACCGCAACCACCTTAACCCCCGGCTGGCGCAACGCCGCCGCAACGCGCGCCCCCGCCCCGCCCGCGCCAATCACCAAAGGCGGCAGCGGCCCGGCAAACGCCTCGGCCCCCACCGCCCAGCGCGGATTGACCCAAAGTCCGGCGGAAATCTTATCCCATGGGGATTTGAATTCGAGGGTGCGCAGCTCAACCTCGTAGCCCGCGGCCTCGGCCAGCCCGAACACCTGGGAACGCAATCCCGCAAGATCGGTACATAAAACACGTGCAGTAACCATGCAGGGGCTTTGCGGCGCACTGTCGTCCTCGTCAATCCCATTGCGCGCATAGCCCTTGCCCCGCCCGATTGCGCGCCGCCACAACCAAGCTACACTACCGGCCATGACCTCCAGCACGCCACAAGCTGCGTCCACCCATCAGCTCCCGGCGTTGCCCGGAGATCTGCCGGTTTTTCCGGTCCATACGCCTGCGCCGGACCTTAGCCCCTACCTCGCGGGCAACACTGGCATCCGCGGCTTCACCACGCGCGACTCCGGACAGCCCGGCCCACATGTGGTTCTGGTCAGCCTGATCCACGGCAACGAGATCGCCGGCGCGACCGTCCTGGCCGAGCTTCTGGCCGAGAACTTCTCCCCGTTGCGTGGCCGCCTGACCCTGGGCTTCGCCAACCTTGCCGCCTTCGCCCGCTTCGACCCCACCGCCCCGCTG
Organism: Acidocella sp.; assembly: GCA_035427885.1. Classification (GTDB taxonomy): domain Bacteria; phylum Pseudomonadota; class Alphaproteobacteria; order Acetobacterales; family Acetobacteraceae; genus Acidocella. Next base: position 1,321 of record DAOMCN010000264.1, read on the forward strand.
ACCTCACGCTTCATCGAGGAGGACATGAACCGCGTCTGGGACGACATCCAGCTTTTCGGCGTCCGCCGCTCGGTCGAACTGGACCGCGCGCGTGAAATCCGCCCCCTGATCGACACGTCGGACATCCTGCTGGACCTGCACTCGATGCTCTGGCCCTCCCCCCCCCTCCTGCTCTGCGGCCCATCTCCGCGCGGCAAGGTCCTGGCGCGCAACGTCGCCACCCCCGCCGCGATCATCGCCGATGACGGCCATGTCGGCGGCAAACGCCTGATCGATTACGGCCATTTCACCGCCACCACCGGGCGCGCCGCCGGCGTTCTGGTCGAAGCCGGACAACATTGGGAAGCTGCGACCATCGCGCAGACCCGCGTCACGGTGCGCGCCCTCCTGCACAATACCGGCATGGCCATTTTCCCCGCCCCCGCCGTGCCCCAGCCGACCCTGGCGCAAGTCACGCATACGATCACGGCGCACACCCACCGATTCGTCTTTGTCCGGGATTTTTCCGGCAACGAGCTGATCCCCACCGCCCACACGCTGATCGCCCATGACGGCGAGACCGAAATCCGCACCCCCTACGAGAACTGCATGCTGGTCATGCCCTGCCTACGGGCCACCTACGGCCACACCGCCGTCCGCCTCGCGCGGCTCGGAGACTAGCTCCAAGGCCACAACGCGCGAGCCATAAAAAAAGGGCGGTGCATCGCTGCACCGCCCTTTTCATCACAAACCGCTATTAAGCAGCCTGGAGGTTTTCCGCCGAGAGCTTGCCCTGCTGGCCAGCCTGAATCTCGTAGCGAATTTTCTGACCCTCGTTGAGGGTGCCGAGGCTGGAGCGCTCGACGGCCGAAATGTGCACGAACACATCCTTGGAGCCATCATCGGGCTGAATGAAACCATAGCCCTTCTGCGCGTTAAACCACTTCACTGTACCTGATGCCATGTCGCATCTCCTAACAAACAGCGACCCGCAACATGCAGGCCAAAATACTCTTCAGATTGTTGGGCTGGCGTAGGACCGCAAATGCAGAGAAAACACGCAACAACAAGAAAACGAAAAGCGCCGTAGGATCCTTCTACGCCACATTCGCGCAGACTACAATCACTGAAACCTTGCCATACCGTCACCCACCAGAAAGGATTTGACCGGCGTCAATGTCCTCACGGGCCAGATCGTGGATAGTGCATTTGCAAGGCTTTGGGGGATGAAAACTCTGAACATCCGTCAAAATCCCTGCCCGCCAGAACGCTCGGGCTCCCAGCACCTTCTGGTTTTCTGTCTATGCCCACGCCTCGCCCTCTGCGACGACGTCAAACATCAGATAAGGAAAAAATCAAAATGGCCAGTTCCCAAGTCGAAGTCAAAAAGACCGAACCCCCCGCCGCCAGCCAGCCTCCCGCCCTGTGGCGCTCCTTTCGCGACGAATTCGACCAGCTTTTCGACCGTTTCAGTCGGAATCTGACCCCCTGGTCCTTCCCGCTCCTGGGCGGCGGTGCCGTGCCCACGGCAACCTCGTTTTTCTCGGCGCCGCTGCCTTCCGTTGATGTCGTCGAAGATGACAAATCCTACACCGTGACCGCGGAACTTCCCGGCCTGACGGCGGAGGACGTCGATGTCTCGCTCGAAGGCTCCAGCCTCATCATCAAAGGTGAAAAACAGAACGAAACCAAAAAGGAGGAGAAGAACTATTACCTCTCCGAGCGTTCCTACGGCGCTTTCGAGCGCAGCTTCTACCTGCCGGACGGCGTGGACCGCGACAAGATCAAGGCAGAGGTCGCCAAAGGCGTCCTGACCGTCACCCTGCCCAAGACCGCCGCCGCCCAGGCCAAAACCAAGAAAATCGAGGTCAAATCTACCTGATCCCGGCGCGGCGCGGGCGACTTGGCCTTTATCCGCCCGCGCCCAAATCGGCGGCGTTAAACCCGCCACCCAAATCCTGGAACAGCGCGATACTGGCCAAAAGACGATTTTGTTGCACCGTCAACGCGCTCTGCTGGTTGCCCAGCAGCGTAACCTGCGCGCTCACCACGGTTGTATAACTGACCGTCCCCGCC
>DAOMCN010000265.1:0-1245 GCA_035427885.1 Acidocella sp.
CGCCACGCCGTTGATGCAGTAGCGCAAGCCGGTGGGCGGCGGCCCGTCCTCGAAAACATGGCCGAGATGCCCGCCGCCGCGGCTGCAATGCGCCTCGATCCGGATCATGCCGTGGCTGCGATCGATCGAGGTCGCCACCGCGCCGGGCGCCGGGTCGTTGAAGCTCGGCCAGCCGGTGAAACTTTCGAATTTTTTTGTTGCGACGAACAAGGTCTGGCCGCAGCCGGCGCAGCTGAAGCTCCCGGCGCGCTTTTCATGGTTCAGCGCGCAGCTGCCCGGCCGCTCCGTGCCATGCCCGCGCAGCACCGCGTATTGCTCCGGCGTCAGCCGGGCGCGCCACTCCGCATCTGTATGCTGCACGGGAAAGGTTTGGTCCGCGATGTCACTCATGCCGTCCTCCGTAGGCGTTATCGCGAGGAGGTGAATCACCATCCGCCCCGCAAGCGACTATAGACTGTGATCCCGCAGTCAAAATTCAAAGGGCTCTTATCATGTCTCCGCATCGTTCGCGCCATTTTCTCGTTTTCGGCCTCGGCGCCGCGGCGTTTGCCGCCGTGGCGCTGAGCTTCCATAGCCCCGCTCGCGCCGATGCCGCGGTGGCCGTCCCGGCGCCGGCCTACGCCCCGCCAAGTACCGCCGTGCAGGAGACGGCGACGCTCTCGGGCGGCTGCTTCTGGGGACTGCAGGGCGTCTATGAGCATGTCAAAGGCGTCGAACACGTGGTCGCGGGCTATACCGGCGGGTCCGCCGCGACCGCGCAATACGAGACGGTCAGCACCGGCACGACCGGCCATGCGGAATCCGTGCAGATCACCTTCGACCCGAAGGTGATCTCCTATGCCAGGATTTTGCAGATCTATGTTTCGGTGGCCGCGGATCCGACCGAGCTCGACTTCCAGGGGCCGGACCACGGAACCCAGTATCGCTCGGAAATCTGGGTGGATTCGCCACGCCAGCAGAAAATCGCGACCGATTACCTGGCACAGCTCACCGCCGCCCATGTGTTTGCGCAGCCGATCGTGGTGCGCGTGCATCCCGCCATGCCATTCTATGCCGCGGAAGCCTATCATCAGGATTTTCTTGTCCGGCACCCGGACTATCCGTATATCGTGATCAACGACCTTCCCAAGGTCGCCGCATTGCAGGCGGGGTTTCCGGAAGACTACCAGGCGACCCCGGTGACCGATCTGCGGCAGGGTTGAATGGCCGCTCCGCGGCAGGGTTGAGCAGCCGCTCCGCGGCAGG
>DAOMCN010000265.1:1345-3365 GCA_035427885.1 Acidocella sp.
CGGCAGGGTTGAATGGCCGCTCCGCGGCAGGGTTGAGCAGCCGCTCCGCGGCAGGCGAACCGCTGCCGCGGCAAAAGCGCCGCGCGGCCTCAGGCCCAGTGTCGCGCAAAGAAAATCGCGGACGGTCTCCCGCCCGCGATGTCCTGCTTGTCCCGCTTCAGCCCGGTTGCTTGGGCGCCCGAAGCGCAACCTCTGGTAGCGCTTGTTGGGTGCCGATTGCGCGCCAGCGGTCCAGCGTGGCCTCGCGGGCCGGCTTGCCGTCGCTCAGCGATGCCGCAATCAGGCGATCGACCGCGGCGTTCCGAAGCTCGGCTTCCATTTTCAAAAAACTACTTGGCATCATGATCTCCACCCGCAAATTCATCTGATCTTCAGGCGCCTTCGCCTATGACCTCAATCTAGTCGGCAACCAAGGCGACAATGCGGCCGTTGTTTGACTTCATCGTTCGGCTTCATCGTTCGACTTCGTTGTGTCTATTTAATATATCGGCTGGTCTAAAAAAAGTTTTTTTGCAGGTGCGAATAACCGTCTGTCAAATTCTTAACCCGCTGGTATAAAGGCGGTGGAACAGGAACATCCGGGTGAAGCATGGTGGAACGGCTGAAAACACAGCGGGCAGCCCAGCATCTCTTCAAAATCGCCGGCGTTGCGATCGGCTTGGCCGGGCTTGCCGGATGCGCCGCCCCATCCGCGGAGACCGGTCAGGCGCTGGCCTTTGCCCCGGTGCTCTCCGCGCAGAGCCTGGTTGGCGCGACGCCCGCGCTGCTCAGCGCCGAATTCGGCAAGCCGGCATTGCGCCGCGTCGACGGTGCCGCCCAGGTCTGGCTGTATCACTCGCCGGTCTGCGGGCTGAACCTCATCCTCTATCCCGACCGCTCCGGCACCCCGCGCGTCGCCGACGCCGTGCCCGATAACGGCGATGCCGCGAGCTGTGCCGCCAGCCTGCAACACAGCACCACCGCCGTCGCTCTGGAGCACCCCGCCTCCTCCTGATACCGTGCACCCAACTTCACGCTGAGGATGGGATGACGGGTCTGAAAATCGCCGTGCAGATGGACCCGCTGCACGGTATCGACATCACGGGCGATTCCACCTTCGCGCTGATGCTGGAAGCGCAAAGCCGCGGCCATGCGCTCTGGCACTACGAGGTCCAGCATATGTGGCTGGACGGGGCGACCCTCAAAGCCCGGGTGCAGCCGGCCACCGTCCAGGCCAAGCACGGCGCGCATTACAGTTTTGGGCCGGAAACCACGGTGAACCTCGCGGAAATGGACGTCGTCCTGATGCGCCAGGACCCGCCCTTCGACATGGCCTATATCACCGCCACCCATCTGCTCGAGCATATCCACCCGAAAACCCTGGTGGTGAACAACCCCGCCGCCGTCCGCAACGCGCCGGAAAAACTGCTCGTCACGCATTTCCCGGAGCTCATGCCGCCCACGCTCATCGCCTGGGATCGCGGTGCCATCCGGGAGTTCCGTCGCCAGCACGGCGACATCATCGTCAAGCCGCTCTTCGGCAATGGCGGCATCGGCGTCTTCCGCATCAAGCCGGATGACGAAAACCTGGGCTCCCTGCTCGACATGTTCTTCGCCGCCTCGCGCGAGCCGCTCATGGTCCAGCGCTACGAACCCGCCGTGCGCCGCGGCGACAAGCGCATCATCCTGATCGACGGCGAAGCCCTAGGGGCCATCAACCGCGTCCCCGCCGAAGGCGATAGCCGCTCCAACATGCATGCCGGCGGCCGCGCCGAGCCCACCACCCTGACCCCGCGCGAACAGGAAATCTGCGCCCGCATCGGTCCAACCCTGAAGGAACAAGGCCTGCTCTTTACCGGTATCGACGTGATCGGCGACTACCTCACCGAAATCAACGTCACCTCCCCGACCGGGCTGCAACAAATCGCCCGCTTCGACGGCACCAACCTCAGCGCCGCCATCTGGGACAAGATCGAGGCGATGCGGGGTGGTTCGGGCGGTTAAGCAAGGCCAGGGGGACGCTGTCCCCCTGGACCCCCTG
>DAOMCN010000266.1:0-3342 GCA_035427885.1 Acidocella sp.
GCTGGATGTTGAACATTGAGAGGCCGCGCACATGTCCGATACCCCGAAACACCGCCTTGCGACAGATCTGATCCATGCCGGGCGCATCCGCACCAATCTTCTGGAAAACTCTGAGGCACTCTTTCTGACCTCCGGCTTTGTCTATGACAGCGCCGATATGGCGGAGGCGGTCTTTGCCAACCAGATCCCACATTTCCAATATTCGCGCTTTGCCAACCCGACCGTGGCGATGCTCGAGCAGAGGCTCGCCGTCATCGAGGGAGCGGATGTCTGCCGCGCCACGGCAACGGGGATGGCCGCGGTTCATGCCGCGGTCATGTGCGGGCTGAAGGCTGGGGGGCGGGTCGTCGCGGCGCGGGCGCTGTTTGGCTCCTGCCACTGGATTGTCAGTACGCTGCTGCCGCAGTTCGGGATTGAGTCGGTGTTCGTGGATGGCGGGGATCTGGAGGCGTGGCGCGCGGCGCTGAGCGTGTCCACCGACCTCGTGCTGCTGGAAACCCCTTCCAACCCGATGCTCGATATCGTCGATCTGCGCGCCGTCTGCGATCTCGCGCATGCCGCCGGGGCGATTGTCGTGGTTGATAACGTGTTCGCCACCCCGCTCTTCCAGCGCCCGCTAGAGTTTGGCGCGGATGTCGTCGTCTATTCCGCGACAAAGCACATGGACGGGCAAGGGCGCGTGTTGGGCGGGGCGGTGCTGGGGCGCAAGCAGTGGATGGAGGAGGTGTTCCAGCCCTATTTCCGCAATACAGGGCCGACGCTCTCGCCGTTTAACGCCTGGGTCATCCTCAAGGGGCTGGAGACTTTTGCCCTGCGCGTCAACGCGCAATCCAAATCCGCCGAGGCCGTGGCGCGCTTCCTCGAAGCCTCACCGAAAGTCGCCGCCTGCCGGTATCCGACCCTCGCCTCCCACCCGCAGCACGCGCTGGCGATGCAGCAGATGTCGGGCGGGGGGACGCTGGTTGCGTTCGAGTTGAAGGGCGGTAAGGAGGCCGCCTTTGCGCTGATGAACGCATTCAAGATCATCACGATTTCCAACAATCTGGGCGATACCAAATCCCTCGCCACCCATCCGGCGACGACGACGCATATGAAAATCGGCGCGCAGGAGCGCGCACGCCTGGGGATTACCGATGGGGCGATCCGCCTCTCCGTTGGCCTTGAGGATACCCAGGACCTGCTCGACGATCTCGCTCAGGCGCTGGCTCAGGTTGCATAGACGCGGCACCAGCGGCGGCCTTAACCGCCGCTGGTGCCCGGCTGCGGGGACTTAGCCTTTGGGCATGTCTTTTTTGGAGAAATACCAGTCGGTGTAGTCGTAGCCCTTGGTTTTGCGCGCCTCGGCGTCGGCCTGGGTCTGCGGCGGCGGGACGATCACCTGATCACCGGGCTTCCAGGCTTCCGGCGTGGCGACGCCGTGTTTGTCGCTGGTTTGCAGCGCTTCGAGCAGGCGCAGGAATTCCTCGATGCTGCGCCCGTTGGTCATCGGGTAGTACACCATGGCGCGCAGCTTGCTCTCCGGGTCGATAAAGAAGGTGGCGCGCACCGCCGAGGTATCGCTGGCGCCGGGTTGGATCATCCCGTAGGCGTGGGCCACCTCCATCGACAGATCCTCGATGATCGGGAATGGCACCTTGACGCCGAACTTCTCCTCGATGTTGCGCGCCCAGGCGATGTGGGCAAAGTTACTGTCAATTGAGAGGCCGAGCAGGTCGCAGTTCAGCGCCTGGAAGCGGGGGTGGTTTTTCGAGAAGGCGATGAACTCCGTGGTGCAGACCGGGGTGAAATCCGCCGGGTGGGAGAAGAGAACCAGCCATTTCCCTTTATAATCCGAGAGCTTTCTTATCCCGTGCGTGGTTTTGGTTTCAAATTCCGGGGCGCGTTCGTTGAGGCGGGGCATGGTGGGCATCTGCGGAGCCTGATCGTCAGCCATGATTTTGTTTTCCTCCAGGTTGCGGCACGATATGAAGTCTGGCGAGCAGGATTAATGCGCGGATTGCGCGCTACTCGGGGGGAATCCTTCACGTTGAGATGTGGCGCTGGCAGGGGCGCTTCAAGGCACTGCGGCGGGGCGTTGGCAGGGCGCCGGGGTGTGGTATGGAGGCGGCGGTTTTTTTGGGGGGTACTATGGCGGCTGGAGTAACGTTTACGCGGTTATCACGCGGGGATTTGCCGGGGTTGGTGGAGGCGGCGCGGGAGGATGATCCGCAGGCTTTCGCTGCGTTTTTGGCGGAGAATGGCAGCTCTGTCGCGGATTTTGACGGCGATGGCGAGATTTTCTCGGTGCTCTTGCCTGTGTTGTGCGATGAGTATGACATCGACCTGGAAACTGGCGAGAATGAGATTGTCGCCGATATTGCTGAAGCGCGCGAGGGACCGGTCCTCATTCTGACGCAGGACGATAAGGAAAAATATTTCGAGCTGCTGAACCCCGATGAGTTCGAGGAAGACGAACTCGGCGAGGCCTATGAGGATTTCACCGAGGAAGAGGAGGAGGATGCGGGGGCTGCGATGTTGGAGGCGATCTCCGCACTCTATCAGGCCTTGGCCGAGGTGGATGCCGGGTATGTCGTTGTTGTTACGGCGGGTTGATTTAGGCTGGGTATGAAAAAGGGGGGCTGCGAGCCCCCCTTTTTTGGTTCAGTTGGTGTGCTGAGCCTGGGCCTGGAGATCGGCGGCCTGGGCCAGGATGCGGTCTTCGAGGCCGCTGGCGGTGGAGGGATCCGCCGGGCTGTCCACCCATTGGCCGTTCTGCTGCACCTGATGGAAAACGCTGATCTGGATGGCGCTGGCGGTCAGCTCCTTGCTTAGGATGTAGGCGTTGACCTTGAAGCGCTCGCCTGGCGTGGCGGGGGGCGTGTACCAGTCGGTGATGATAACGCCGCCGAAGGGGTCCGCCGAGGCCAGCGGCATGAAGGAGAGGGTCGAAAGAGTCGCGCGCCAGAGATAGGCGTTGACCTCGATGCCGGTTCCGGCCTGGCCGTTATTGCCGCTCTTGCCGAAGATAAAACCGAGACCGGGGGTGGCATTCTCGCCATTGATGCCCGAGCCGGGAACTTCCTGGGTCATGGGGTTGTTGACCTGGCCGGGCTGGAGGGCCTGGCCGTGCGGCAGGTAGCTGCATGCGGACAAAACCGGGAGCAGGGCAGTCGAGATAAGCCATGTACGAACGGCTGAGCGCAATTTCATGAACAACCTCAAAGGTAATGCGAAAGACAATTTGCCTCCGGTCTGTAGTCCGGCAGGGGCGTTACGCCAAGGGGCAGGCGGATTTTAAAGCAGGCGGGCAATGAAAAAGGCGGCGGGTTGCCCCGCCGCCTTCAACATTAAATCAGATAAGCT
>DAOMCN010000267.1:0-3308 GCA_035427885.1 Acidocella sp.
TGCGCACGCGCGTTCTTCTTGGTTACGTAGAAGTAACCCGTGTCTGCGGTGGAAATCAGCTTGATTTGAACGACGTTAGATTTGGCCATGATTAGAATCTCCAGAAGCCCGCCGTATGGCGCATGGCGGGCGGTTTCGTCAAGGGAGGATCAGCGCCGTTCTAGTAATGCGGCCTGGTAGGCGCTGGGATTATTTAGCAGGAAGGCGGCGGCGGTGAAATCTTCGTCGCCGCCGATATCGGCCGGGCAATCGTCGCGCACGGCAAGGATGGCGTCCACGCTCGCCGTAGCGCGCATCGCCCGCGCTTTGGTCAGCGCCGGGGTCATCAGGCTGTGGCCGCTTTGTAGGGCGGAAAGCTGGGCCTGGAGGGCCTCATCGCCTAGGCTAGTGCAGACCTGCGGCATCACGCCCAGGGTTTGCATCGGCCAGCCCCGGGGGGCCAGCACGCGGCTCCAGGTCACAAACAGCTCCCCGCCGTCGGGCAGGCTGGTGACGGTCTGCACCAGCCCCTTGCCCAGGGTTTCCGAGCCAACCACCACGGCACGGCCGTTATCGGCCAGGGCGGCGGAAAGGATTTCGGCGGCGCTCGCGGTCTGACCATCCACCAGCACGACGATTCGCGTGCCGCTGGTTAGGTCCGCGCCTTCGGCGTGGAAGGATTGGTCGGCGTCCGGGTCGCGGCCTTGGGCGAAGACGATGCTGCCCGAGGGCAGCAGCGAATCCGCGACCAGCACGGCCTGGCGCAAAATCCCGCCGCGATTGCCGCGCAAGTCCAGTACCAGCCCGGAAGGCGGCGGTTGGGCGGCCATTGCCGCGGCGACGGCCGCGGAAAACTGGTCGCTGGTGCCGGGGTTGAAGCTGGTGATTTTTAGCGCCAGCACGCCGGGGGCGGGCGAGGGGTCCTGGAACACTGTCTGCGGCGGGATGAAGGCGCGGGTGAGGGTTATGTCCTGCGGCGCCGGGACTGGGTCGGAGGGATCTTGCAGGCGCAGTGTCGCCTTGGTTCCGAGCAGACCGTTCATTTCATCGTTAAGGCGCGAGACCTGCCTGGGAGACACAGAGTGGCCGTTGACCTGGAGGACGAGCGTGCCCACGGTCAACCCGGCATTCTCCGCCGGGCTGTCCGCCGCGATGGTGCCGATCACAACATGGCCGCCCTGGACGCCGAAGGTCAGGCCGGTGCCGGCGAGGCCGGTGATCATTAACTGGTCCTGCGCGGCCTGCAACGGGGGTTCGTAGCGCGAATACGGGTCGAAATGGTTGAACAACTCGTCGAAGAAGCTGCTGATCAGTTCCTGTGTGCCTGCTTGTTGCAGCGCGGGCGACGCGGCGTAGGCGGCGGCGGCGACGCGGGCGGCAGCCTGCCCCCAGGCGGCGGCGTCCCCGGGGGCTGGTGCGGGAATGGCGATCAGCATCTGGTTCGGGCCGTAGAGGCGGATCTGGCCGTTCTGCAGTGTGGTGTCGAGGTTCGGGTCGAGTGCGGCGAGGCCATTCAGGCCCCAGATGGCCATCTGTGGGATGGTGAGGGGCTGGAGCGAGCGCGGCGCGATATACGACAGCGCCGCGCCCCAGACGGAGCCTGCTGTTGCGGCATCAAACGACACCGATGAGGGTTGCGCCCACAGCACGCCGGGGAGCAGCACCGCCACGAAAAAAAAGAGGGTGGCGCGGCTCACCTGCGGCGCTTTGCTTTGGGCGGTTTGTTTGAGGTGCTGGCCGAGGATTTTCCAGGACTCTTGCCCGCTCGCGGGCTGCGCCTTGTGGCCGTGCTTAGGCCCTCAGCGGGGGCAAGAAGCAGGCCGCCGGTCACCGGCCGCGCTTCGACGAGGCGGACATCGAGAACCTGCGCAAGCTGGTAGGTTTTGCGGCTGCGTTTGCCGATCAGACTCTGGCTGGCCTCCTCATATATCCAGAAATCGTCCGGTAAGCTCATCATACTCATAAATCCACTAGCGCCGCTCTCCGCTAGAGTGACGAATAAGCCGAACTTCGTCACGCCGGAAATCCGTCCTGTGAATAATTCTCCCACGCGGTGTTGCAAATAGAGCGCAAGGTAGCGATCGGTTGAATCGCGCTCGGCCAGGGTGGCGCGGCGTTCGGTCGCGGTGATCTGCTCGGCGATGTTCTCGAACTGAGCGATGTCCTCCGCCGCCAACCCGTCCTTGCCGAGCTTCAGCCCGGCGATCAGGGCGCGGTGGACGAGCAGGTCCGCATAGCGGCGGATGGGCGAGGTAAAATGCGCGTATTTTGTCAAAGCCAGGCCGAAATGGCCGATATTCTCGGGGGAATATTCCGCCTGGGACTGGCTCCGCAGGACGGTCTCGTTGATCAGCGGGGCGGTGTCCGTGCCCGCAACCAGCTTTAGGATATGGTCGAGGTCCCGCGGGTGGAGTTGGTCTCCGGCGGGTAGGGAGATGTCCAGCGTGTGCAGGAAGGCGCGAAGGTTGTCCAGCTTTTCGGCGCTCGGCGGGGCATGGATGCGGTACATGCATGGCTGGTGCCGGTGTTCCAGATCCTCGGCGGCGCAGACATTGGCGAGGATCATGAACTCCTCGATCAGCTTATGGCTGTCGAGTCGGGTGCGCGGGGTGATGCTTTTGACCTGGCCGTCGGCGCCCAGCTCCACCTTGCGCTCGGGCAGGTCCAGGTTGAGCGTGCCACGCGCCTCGCGGGCGGCTGAGAGGGCGGTGAAGGCGGCGTAGAGATGGGCGTGGGAGGTCGGGTCCTCCTCGAATTCCTGCTGTACCTGCTCGTAGGTTTTGCGCGCCGCCGAGCGCATCAGCCCACGGCCAAATTTGTGGGATTGTTTGGTCCCGTGCACGTCGATGTGCATTTCCACAAAGAGACAGCCGCGATCCTCGTTTGGCTTCAGGCTGCACCAGCCGTTTGAGAGCTCTTCAGGCAGCATCGGCACGACGCGGTCCGGGAAGTAGCAGGAGTTGCCGCGCTCGATGGCGGATTTATCGAGCGCTGAGCCGGGTTTCACGTAATGCGCGACGTCGGCAATGGCGACGATGAGGCGGTAGCCGTGCGGGGCGGGTTCGGCAAAAACCGCGTCGTCGAAGTCGCGGGCGTCGGCGCCGTCGATGGTGATCAGGGGGGTGTCGCGTAGGTCCACGCGCTTGGCCAGAGGGGTTGCCTTGGCTTTCGCAGCTTCTTTCAGCGCGGCTTCCGGGAAATCCATCGGGATGCCATGGGTGGCGATGGCGATCAGGCTAACGGAGCGGGCGTCGGTTACGGAACCCAGGCGTTCGGTGACGCGGGCGGGTTTGGGGCCCATGAATTTGCCCCCCGGCAGCGGTTCGGCG
>DAOMCN010000268.1:0-3304 GCA_035427885.1 Acidocella sp.
CGACGCCACGGCGGTTGTGTTTACGCCTGCGGTGGCGGAGATGGCGCGCGCGGTGGAGGCGAAGGACAAGCTGCCGTACCTGCTGATCTGCGCGTTTGTCGCCAATGCGGCGTCGTTCGTCTTGCCGATTTCCAACCCGGCGAATCTGGTGATCTACGGCGCCGCCCTGCCGCCGCTGGTGGCGTGGCTGGGGCGCTATGTGTTGGCCTCGGCGGCGGCCATCGGCGCGACGTTTGTGCTCCTGCGCTTAACCCAGCGCCGCGCGCTGAGGGCGGAGCGGCTGGTGCAGCCGGCGGGGGTACTTTTATCGCCGGGCGGACGCCGGGCCGGACTGGGCATTGTGGCCACGGCGGTCTTGCTGATGGTGGCGTCCGGATTTGGCGTGCAGCTTGGGATGCTGACCTTCCTCTGCGGCTTGGCAACAGCAGCAATGGTACTGCTCCCGGCGCGGCAATCGCCCTGGGGGATGATTAAAAACATTTCCTGGGAGGTTCTGCCGCTGGTGGCGGCGCTGTTTGTCATGGTGGCGGCGCTGGACCGTGCCGGGCTAACACAGGCGGTAGGAGGCTGGCTGCCTGCGGCAGGCGCCTGGGCGGTTGGGCTTGGTCTGGGAGGATTGAGCAATCTGGTCAACAATCTGCCAGCGGCGCTGCTGGCTGGGCACGCGCTGGCACAGGCCCATGCCGGTGCGCGGCTGACCGGAGCGGCGCTGATCGGGGTCGATCTTGGACCAAATCTCTCCGTCACCGGCTCTCTGGCGACGATCCTCTGGCTGACCGCGCTGCGGCGCGAGGGGGTGTGCGTCTCGCCGGGTCAGTTCCTGCGGCTGGGGGTGGTGGTAATGCCGCCCGCGCTAGTGTTGGCGCTGGGCGGATTGCTGCTGGTCGGATAGTTAAAACAACCTTGCCGGGAAATGAACAATGATTTACGCCTGAGGCAATCAGCAAAGGCGACGGGGATGAATCTGGCGCGCGGCGCGGCACGAGGGGCTGCCTGGAACTTCGCCACTGTCCTCGGCGAGCGGGCTTTCGGTTTTGTCGTTCTGGGCTTGTTGCTACGTGCCATCCCGGCCTCGGTGGTAGGCGTGGTGGCGATCGCGTCGGCGATTTCGGACCTTGCCGTCATGATCGCTAACAGCGGTGCAGGTGAGCAGGTGCAGGCCAGCCCCGGGGACCGAGACGTCGAGGCCGGGGCGTTCTGGTCACAAGCCGCCGCGTGCACGGTCTTGATGCTGGCGCTGTTTTTCGCCGCCCCCTGGATTGCGGCGCGCTACGCGCGGCCGGTACTTGCGCTGGTGCTGCGGGTGATGGCGCTCAATGTCTTCCTGACTGCGTTCGTTATCGTCCCCTCGGCGCGGCTGGCCTCAAAATTCCGATTCAAAGTGCTGGGATTAATTTCGCTGGGCAGCACCGTTTCGGGCGGTGCGGTGGCGCTCTGCTTCGCCTATACGGGGCATGGGATCGACGCGCTGATTTTTCAACGCATGGTGGGGATCGTGTTCTACGCGTTGGTCGCGTCTGCGATGGCGCGCTGGGTGCCGCCGCGCCTGCCGGAGTTTTCGGTGCTGCGGGCGAGTTTCACGTTCAACGGGCCGCTGATGGAGGCGGCCCTGGTCGATTACCTCTATGTCACAGGCTATGTCATGCTGATCGGCCTGCGGATGCCAGTGGCCGATCTCGGGCGCTTCCGCATTGCCCAGCGCCTGGTTGAGGTGTTGCAGGAGATCGCCTTCCTCCCGGCGCGCAAGGTGTTCATGCCGGTTTTCGTCGCGGTACGCCATGATGTGTCGCGCCGCTTCGAGGTAACGCGCCAGATGCTCGACCTGCTCTCAATGGCGATTTTTTTCGTCAGCGCTGTGTGCGGCGCCGCGGCAAAGCCGATTGTTCTGCTGATGTTCGGACCGCGTTGGGCGTCGGCGGCCCCGGTCTTTGCGATTCTGACCCTGATGGGCCCAGTAAGCGCGCTCTACGGCGTGATCAACCCGCTGCTGACGGCGGCAGGGCGCACCCGCCTGGTTTCGCGCTTCGCCTGGGCCAACGCGGCGACGGTCCTGCTGGCGGCGTGGCTCGCAGCCCCCTTTGGCCTGGTGGCACTGGCCTGGGCGTTGGCGGGGCGCGGCGTCGTTCTGGCCCGGGGCAGGGCTGGTAGCGCAGTTGGCGCTCTGTGTGGGGGTTGCGGGCGCAACATTCGCGCTTGTCGTCCTGGCGGCAGCGCCCCAGCGGATGGCGACGATGAGTCTGCGCCTGCATCGCGCGCTAGTAGAGCGGTATCCGGTTAAGTTGAACCGGGAGGTTTAACTTAACCGGATGAAATTGTTCGCTAAAACAGAGTTAGAGCGATTCCGTGTGGGCGGAAAACGCTTGAGGCGCGCCAATGTGATGACCCCATCATAACTTGCCCCGGCCTGAGCTTACTGGTTCAATAGGCCATGGTCCTGAATGTGTGAGATTGCCCCTTTTTCCCTGATCCAACCGCAGCGCCAGCGCGTCCCGCTGGTGTTGACCTCGCCGCATTCTGGACGGATCTATACCGAGGCCTTCCTGGCCCGCTCGCGGCTTGATGCGCGAGCGATTCGCCGCAGCGAGGATAGTTTCGTAGAGGAGTTGTTCGCCGCCGCGCCGGACCTAGGCGTGCCGCTGCTGGCAGCCCAGTTCCCCCGCGCCTGGTGCGACGCCAACCGGGAGGCCTGGGAACTCGACCCCGGAATGTTTGCCGACGAACTCCCCGATTACGTCAATACGACCAGCCCGCGCGTTCGCGCCGGTCTGGGGACAGTCGCGCGCATCGTTGGCGCGGGCGAGCCGATCTATGCGCAAAAGCTAATGTTTGCCGAGGCACAGGCGCGAATTGAGACCTGCTGGAAACCCTTCCACGCGGCGCTGGAAGGGTTGATCGAGGCAACGCTGGCGCGCTTTGGCGTGTGCTTGGTGATCGACTGCCACTCGATGCCGACCCTGCCGGGTCGGCAGAATGTTAAAGCCGATATCGTGCTGGGAGACGGCTACGGCACAAGCTGCGCCCCGGACTGGACGGATTTGATCCTATCCAGCCTCGCCACGCAAGGGCTTCGCGCACGCCGTAACGAGCCTTACGCCGGGGGCTACATCACCCGCCATTACGGCCGCCCCCGCGAGGGTGTGCAGGTGGTACAGATCGAGGTGGCGCGCGGTTTATATATGAATGAAAAAGACTTCTCCCGCAGCGCGCAATTTGTCGCGACACAGGAGAAGATGACAGCGTTTCTGGCTGCAGTGGTCGAGGTCGCTGAAGCCTGGATGGCTGCACACTCTAACTTACGGTCCGC
>DAOMCN010000269.1:0-3300 GCA_035427885.1 Acidocella sp.
GAAGACCTCATCATCCTTAATGCATTCGTGCAGCTCAACATTGATCGGCCGAGCTATCTTGACGTTGGCGCGCACCACCCTGTGAATTGTTCGGATACCGCGCTACTTTATTCACGTGGCTCACGTGGCGTTTGTGTCGAGGCTAACCCGAATCTGATCGGGGCGTTTGGCATTATGAGGCCCGAGGATCTTACGCTTTGTATGGGTGTAGGACCGGCTGCGGGAGAGCTTGATTTTTTTATGATCGACGAAACGTCGGGCAGGAACAGCTTCGACCGGGCTACCGCGGAGGCTTTTGTTGCGGCATACCCGAGTTTTGCGATCCGGGAAATCCGCAAAATTCAAGTCTTGATGCTAGACGACATCGTTAAGGGTTATTGCGGCGGGGTCTGGCCGGACCTCCTCAGTCTGGATGCGGAGGGGTTGGATTACGAGATACTGGCGGCTTCCAGGCTAAATGCGCAGGAGGGGCCAAAAGTAGTTTGCGTTGAGGCCGTGAGCGGCAATGATCGAGATGAAGGCGATCACTTAGCCTCGTTACTGGAGAGGCGTGGTTACAAGCCAAGAGGCAGAACCGTCGCCAACGTAATCTGGGTCGCGGCGGAGGCAGCACAAATAGGGATACATTGTGAACCGGGGGCTATTGCATCGCAGCGCCGCCCCGCTTAATGAGGGCCGCCAAGGTCAATATTGAAAGCGCGGCCATGGCTCCCGAAAATTTTGTACTCTCCGATTTCAATGATCGCATCTCCGAGGCGCTGGCCTTTGATGATGTGTTGCTGGTCCCGGCCTATAGCCAAGTGTTGCCGACCACGGTGATCACTAGGTCCCGGCTGACACGGTCGATCACGCTGAATATCCCGCTGGTTTCTGCCGCGATGGATACCGTGACCGAGGCGGCGATGGCGATTGCCATGGCCCAGCAGGGCGGGATTGGCGTGATCCATAAGAACTTCACCATCGAGGAACAGGCCGCCCAGGTGCGCCGGGTCAAGAAGTTCGAGAGTGGCATGGTGGTCAATCCACTGACCATTTTTCCCGATCAGACCCTGGCAGATGCCCGCGCGCTGATGGCGGCGCATAATATCTCTGGCTTTCCCGTGGTCGAGCGCAACGGCAAGCTGGTCGGCATCCTGACCCATCGCGACGTGCGCTTCGCCACCGACCCGAACGCCAAGATCTATGAGCTGATGACCCGCGAGAACCTTGCCGTGGTTACGGCGGGGGTTTCCGCCGAGGAGGCGCGGGCGCTGCTACATAAGCGCCGGCTGGAGAAGCTGCTGGTGGTGGACGAGGAATACCGCTGCATCGGGCTGATGACGGTGAAAGACATGGACAAGGCGCAGGCGCATCCGCTCGCCAACAAGGACGAACTGGGCCGCCTGCGCGTCGCCGCGGCGACTGGGGTGGGCAATGATGGCGCGGAACGCGCTGCGGCGCTGGTTGACGCCGGGGTTGATGTGGTCGTGGTCGATACCGCGCATGGCCATTCGGATGGCGTGTTGCAGGCGGTGACACGGATCAAGAAGGCGTCCAACGCCGTGCAGATCATCGCGGGCAATGTGGCGACGCCGGATGGCGCGCTGGCGTTAATCGATGCCGGCGCGGATGGGGTTAAAATAGGCATCGGGCCGGGGAGCATCTGCACGACGCGCGTGGTCGCGGGCGTCGGCGTGCCGCAATTCTCCGCCGTGCTGGAAACCGCCGCCGCCTGCCGCTCGCGCGGCGTGCCCGCGATTGCCGATGGCGGGATTCGCGCCTCGGGCGATATGGTCAAGGCGCTGGCCGCCGGGGCGGATGCGGTCATGGTCGGCTCAATGCTCGCCGGGACTGAGGAGGCGCCGGGTGAAGTGTTTCTTTATCAAGGGCGTAGCTACAAATCTTACCGTGGTATGGGAAGTCTCGGCGCGATGGCGCGGGGCTCGGCGGATCGGTATTTTCAGCAGGAGATCAAGGACACGCTGAAGCTCGTGCCGGAAGGCATTGAGGGGCGCGTGGGCTATAAGGGGCCGATGTCGGCGGTCGTGCATCAGCTTGTCGGCGGGCTACGCGCGGGCATGGGCTATACCGGCTCGGCGGATATCGCAGCACTCCAAACTGCGGCAAAATTCCGTCGTATCACCGGGGCGGGGCTGCGCGAGAGCCATGTGCATGACGTCGCGATCACCCGCGAGGCGCCGAACTATCGGCAGGAGGGATGACCCCCGCCGGACAGCTTGCCGCCGCTATCGACCTGCTGGGCGAGATCGAGGCCGATCGCCGCCCGGCTGATGCCGTGGCTAATCATTTTTTCCGCAACCGGCGCTTCATCGGGGCTGGCGACCGGCGCGAGATCAGCACGCTGGTTTGGGGTGTGCTGCGGGCACGCCGCCATCTAGGCTGGTGGCTGGAGCATTTTGGCGCGGAGCCGACGCCGCGGCTGCTGCTCGCTGTGCAGGCGGTCTTCTCGGGCATGACGGTGCATAAAATCTCGATGGCGTTTCTCGCCGGGAGATACGGTCCGCCGCCGCTCTCGGAGGCGGAAAGCATCGTACTGGAGAAATTCGCCGGGCATACGTTGGAACATCCCAACATGCCAGATGCGGTCAAATACGAGGTGCCGGACTGGATTTTGCCGCGCCTGGAGGCGCAGTTCGGCCCGGCGCTGGCGGGAGAGATGGTGGCGATGAACGCGCCCGCGCCGCTCGATCTGCGCGTCAATGCGTTGAAAACCACGCGCGAGGCGGCGATGGCGGCGCTGAGCCGCGAGGGGCTTGAGGCGCGGCCGACGCAGTTCAGCCCCTGGGGGCTGCGGCTCGCGGGGCGGCAATCCATCACCCAGGGCAGGACGTTCCGGGATGGGCTGGTTGAGATCCAGGACGAGGGCAGCCAGCTCATCGCGCTGCTGGTCGATGCCAAGCCGGGCATGCGCGTGGTGGATTTCTGCGCCGGTGCTGGAGGCAAGACGCTCGGCATCGCCATGACGATGGAGAACAAGGGCCATATCGTCGCCTGCGATGTTTCAGCGCCACGTCTGGACGGGGCGATCAAGCGTCTGCGCCGGGCTGGGATTCATAATGTCGAGCAGCATCTGCTCGGGCCGGGTGATAAATGGACCAAACGCCAGGCACAGAAATTCGACCGAGTACTGGTAGATGCGCCCTGCACGGGGACGGGAACCTGGCGGCGTAACCCCGATGCGCGGTTGAACCTCACCGAGACGGATCTGAGCGAGCTGGTGGCCAAGCAGGCGATGATCCTCGATCAAGCGCAGAAGCTGACCAAGCCCGGCGGGCGGCTGGTGTATGCCACCTGTTCGCT
>DAOMCN010000270.1:0-3255 GCA_035427885.1 Acidocella sp.
GGCAGCACCCGTTGACTCCGCTGTGCCGAGAAACAGCAGGCCGTTATCGCGCAAGGCGAAGTGACACAGCGTCAGAACCAGCTGTTGCGCGTCTGGGAGCAGGTAAATGAACAGGTTACGGCATGAGATCAGGTCTAGCCGGGAAAATGGCGGGTTTTTCAGCAGGTCGTGTCGGCTGAAAATCACGGTTTCGCGCAGGGTGCTGGTGACTTTAAAGCCACCTTCGACGGCGGTGAAGAATTGTTCGAGACGATGGGGGGCGATGTCGGCCTGGATGCTTTGCGGATATACCCCGGCGCGGGCGGTCTGAAGTGCGTCTTCGTCAATGTCGGTTGCAAAAATCTGTAGCTTGAGGCGGTGCGGCGTCCGGGCGATCTGTTCCAGAAATACCATGCCCAGCGTGTAGGCCTCCTCCCCGGTGCTGCAACCGGGCACCCAGATTCGCACCGGCTGGTCGGAGGAGTGCCTGCGCAATAGGCCGGGGAGTACCTCGTTTTCCAAGTAGGAAAAGGCGTCCGGGTCGCGGAAGAACTGGGTTACGTGGATGAGCAGATCCTTGGCCAATACCTCCGCTTCGGCCGTGTTCGTGCGGAGCAGGGCGATGTAATCCTCCCAGCTTTCAATCGCGTGCAGCCCCATGCGGCGCTCAATGCGGCGTTGGACGGTGCCGGTCTTGTACTGGTCGAAATCCCGCCCGGTCGTGGATTTCAGCGCATCCAGCGCGGCGTCCAGGTGGTGCATCCCCTCCTCGCCATGTTCTTCCTTAAATTGGCGCTTGGTGCAGCCCTCGGCGAAATATTGCTGTAACGCGCGGGGCATCTCGGCGACCGGCATGATATAATCCGGCGAGGCTGTAAGAATTGCCTGCTGCGGCATGCCATCGTGCTGCGCCTCGTTCGGCTCCTGCACCAGGGTGAGGCCCCCGGCTTCCTTGAGCGCCTTCAGCCCCAGCGCGCCGTCCGACCCGGTGCCCGACAGGATAATGCCAACGCCCCGATTACCGCGATTCGCGGCAAGCGAGCGCAGGAATACATCCACCGGCAGGCGCGCGCCTTGGCCCGAACTCAAGTTTTCCAGATGGAATTTGTCTGAAGCAAGCGACAGATAGACGCCTGGCGGGATGACATAAACCCGGTTGGGCAGTAAAACACCGCCCTCAAAGGCCAGTTGGACCTGCATTGGCGTGTGCTTACCCAACAACTCGGGCAACAGGCTCTTACCGGCTGGGTCCAGGTGCTGGATAACAACAAACGCGGCGCCGCTATCGCTCGACATTGCTCCGAGGAACTTACTGATAGGGTCCAATCCGCCCGCGGAGGCGCCGAGGGCAACGACGGTATTGGGCAGGCTTAAACGGGTTTTTAGCGAAGGCCTGCGCCGCTTACGACCGGCAGCGGGCGGGAGCGGTGGGTTTGAGGCCGCTACGATTTGCTTTTTTTGCCGTTGGACCATGACGAAAAGCTCCGGTTTAGAAGTCCGGGCCTTAAGGGTTCCCGGAGCCATCCCCCTCCCAGGGAACGAAGGGTTTGTTTGTTCAGCGTAATCTCATCGCACAAGATTTCCAAGCGCCTTAAGAGTGGGTTGGGCCTGGCGTCCATTCTCAGGCGGAAAGGGAGGACATACGCGGGGCAAGTATGATCTATCGTACTCCTGATGTTGGTTCCAGGCTATGCGTCTGGCGTACAGCATATCTGACCCCGGCCACCCTGCTTCGCTTTGTAGAGCGCGCGATCTGCCTCCTCCACCAGTTCCTCTGGGGATGCCTGATTGAGACGCGGCGTTATTATGATCGTGCCCCGCCGCGTGGTGTAGGGGCGGCTTTCTGAGTAGCATTGGCTTGATCCTCTTTGGCGCCGTATTGCAGGAAATGGCGGACAAGTATGATCTGCTGTGATCGCATGCACCTGCCGCGTATAGATAGTCAGTAGGGGATAACCCAAAACACGTGTATTGTTGGGCTCCTTTATCGTATCGTCCTTCCATACATTGAATTCCCAGGTTTTATCCCGCAAAATAGTTTTAGAAACAAAAACCACGGACGCAAAGATAAGCCTGAGATTAATTCCGCCCGCCGCAGTGGTCCTATCCGCCCTAGGGAGCGATATTAGATTATGCTGCGACGCTTTCGGGTTGGACGGGGCAGGCGAACCCGGTATGATGCTCCTACAATGTTGGAATATTAGTCCATATGCCCATGCTAACCTCGGAAAACAAACCGGCCGCTGAGAACGAGATTGCAGATCAGTTTAAGTCTGCGGATAGACTTTTTAGCCAAGGGGCCATTGCGGAGGCGGAGGAGGCTTTCAAGGCGCTTCTTATCCGATCACCGAATCACTTTTTGGTTCATATACGTTTGGGCTTTTGTGCTCGGCATCGGCATAACAGGCCGGATGCAGCTTCCTGTTTTCAGAGCGCTAGCGCATTAGACCCTTCGCATATTGGCGTCAGATTGGAAATGGCAACGGATTTTCTCGAGTTGGGAAGGCTAGATGAAGCCGAAGCCGGATTTCGGGGTGTACTTGATATGGCACCGGAAAATGCTTGGGCGCATATTGGCCTTGGACATTGCACGCGTCGCCGGGGGGATCGCCTGGCATCGTTAAAATGCTTTCTAGCCGCCGCCATACACGATCCTGATAACCTTTGGGCAAAGCCAGAAGCAGCCGTTGATTTGATGGAATTGAACCGGTTGGACGAGGCTGCCGCTCTCTATGCGGAGGTGTTAAACTCCCAACCGGAGAACTATGCCGCGCTTATTGGCCTCGCCGATTATGAAAAGCGGGTAGGCAACTTAGCAGAATCTTTGGAAAGCTATCAGCGAGCGTTGCGATTAAAACCTGAAAGCATAAAGGTACAATTCGAGGTTGCGGAGCTGCTTTTTAGGCAGGGGGCTTTTGCAGAGGCAGAAGTCGCTCTCGGGGATCTCCTTTCAGGCGCGCCGGATCATTTTTTGGGGCATATACGTATGGGGTTTTGTGCGCGATATCGTAATGATCGCGAGGCTGCCACTATGTATTTTGCACGCGCCAGCAAAATTGATCCGCGCCATATCGGCGTTCGGCTTGAGGGCGCGGCAGATTTACTCGAATTAGGAAGGCTAGATGAAGCTGAGGCTGGCTTTCGGGCGGTTTTAGCGATCGTGCCAGAGGAGGCTTCTGCGCTTATTGGTATGGGCCATTGTGCACGTCGGCGCGGCGATCGCGCGGGGGCCCTCAATTATTTTCTTATGGCCGCAACCTGCGACCCCGAAAATAT
>DAOMCN010000271.1:0-3249 GCA_035427885.1 Acidocella sp.
TTTTCGGGCGGCGAGAAGAAGCGCAACGAGGTGCTGCAGATGGCGCTGCTGCAGCCCGGTCTTGCAATTCTGGACGAGACCGATTCCGGCCTCGACATCGACGCGCTGAAGATCGTCGCGGATGGCGTCAACGCCCTCAGGAGCGAGAAATTCTCGGCCTTGGTGATCACGCATTATCAGCGACTGCTCGAGCATATCGTGCCGGACCGCGTGCATGTGCTGGCGGGCGGGCGCATCGTGCGCTCCGGCGGGCCGGAGCTGGCGCTGGAGCTCGAAGCCCATGGCTATGCCGGGCTGGAAGCGGCTTAAGCCATGACCGCTCTGCCCACCCGCAAGCTGGAAGCCTTTCGCTACACCGATCTGCGCGCGCTCGCGGCCACCAGCTTTGCCGACGCGCCGGACGCCGCCGCCGTGCCGGATTTGCCGGAGCTTGGGCTGCCCCGGCTGGTCATGCTGAACGGAAAGTTCCGGGCCGATCTGTCGTCGCCCGTGCGGTATCTGCAGCCTTTCGCCGGCGTTGTGGAAGAGTCCGCATTGCCGCTCGCGCAGATTAATGCCGAGCACGCACAGGACGGGCTTACGCTCGCGATCCCCGCCGGTGTCGATGCGGGCGCGTTGGCGCTGGTCTCCCACGCGCAGGCTTCCCAGCCTTTCGCCTGTCATCCGCGCCACCGCATCACGCTGGGGCAGGGGGCCCGGCTGACGATCATCGAGATTGCCAAGGGTGAAGGCATTTACTGGCATAATCCGGTTTTCGACATTGCCGTGGCGGAAGGTGCCGTGCTCGCGCATTACCGGCTGCAGCAGGAAAGCCTGGAAGCCTTCCACCTCGCCACGCTGCGCGCCCAGGTCGCGGAAGGCGGCGCCTATGAGAGCTTTACCGCGGTGATGGGCGCTAGGCTGTCGCGCACGGAGATCCATGCGGCGCTGCAGGGGACCAAGGCCAGCGTGCATCTGAATGCCGCGCAGCTGCTGCGCGGTAGCCAGCATGGCGATTTCACCTCAGTCGTGGCGCATCGCGCGCCGGAATGCGCGTCGCGCCAAACCGTGAAGTCCGTACTCTCGGACAGCGCGCGCGGCGTGTTCCAGGGCCGGATCGAGGTCGCGCGGATCGCGCAAAAGACCGATGGCTACCAGATGAATCAGGCGCTGCTGCTTTCGCCGCAGGCGGAGATGGACATCAAGCCCGAGCTGGAAATTTTCGCGGACGATGTGAAATGCAGCCATGGCGCCACCATCGGCGCGCTCGATCCCGAGCAGGTGTTCTATCTGCGTAGCCGCGGCATCCCCGAGCCGCAGGCCCGCGCGTTGCTGATCCGCGCCTTCCTTACCGAAGCCCTGGAACCGGTGACGGATGAGACCGCACGCGGAATTTTCGATGCCGCATTCGATGCGTGGTGGGGGCAAGCATGAGCGCCGCAGTCAAGCCGATATCTTTCGATCTTGCGGATATCCGCAAGGATTTCCCGATTCTTGGGGAAATGGTGCACGGCAAGAAACTGGTGTTTCTGGATTCCGCTGCCTCCGCCCAAAAGCCGCGCCAGGTGATCGACGCCATGGTGCAGGTGATGGAAACGCAATACGCCAACGTGCATCGCGGTTTGCACGCCATGTCGGAGCGTACCTCCGACAAATACGAGGCGGTGCGCGACAAGGTCGCCGGGCTGCTGAACGCCGCCTCGCGCGAGGAGATCGTGTTTACTCGCAACGGCACGGAATCGATCAACTTGGTCGCGCATAGCTACGGCCGCACAGCGCTGAAAGCCGGCGACGCGGTCGCGGTCTCGGAGATGGAGCATCACGCCAATCTGGTGCCCTGGCAGATGCTGCGCGACGCCCATGGCGTCGAGCTTAGAATCGTGAAGATCACTGATTCTGGCGAGATTGATTTCGAATCGCTTGAGCAGGTTTTTGCTGACGGCAAGGTCAAGCTGCTGGCGATCACGCATATGTCGAACGTGCTCGGCACCTACACGCCGGCCGAGCGGCTCGCCGCTTTTGCGCATGCGCATGGAGCCAAAGTCCTGTTCGATGGCGCCCAGGCGATCGTGCATCGCCGCGTCGACGTGCAGGCGATCGACGCGGATTTCTACGTATTCTCCGGCCACAAGCTGTACGGCCCCACCGGCATCGGTGTGCTCTACGCCAAGGCGGAGCTGTTGGAGGCGATGCCGCCCTTCCTCGGCGGCGGCGACATGATCTCCTCGGTCTCCTACGCGCGCTCGACCTGGGCGAAGCCGCCGCATCGCTTCGAGGCCGGTACGCCGGCGATCATCGAAACGATCGGGCTGGGTGCCGCCATCGACTATGTCGAGGCGATCGGCTTCGAGGCGATCGCGGCGCATGAGCGGGCACTCACCGACCACGCGCTGCAACGCCTCGCCGAGATCGACGGGTTACGTGTGCTGGGCTCGGCGCAGGACCGCGGCGGTGTTATTTCCTTCACCATGCAGGGCGCGCATGCGCATGACATCGCGACCCTACTGGACCGCCAGGGCATTGCGGTGCGCGCCGGGCATCATTGCGCCGAGCCGCTGATGGGGCGGCTCGGTGTTACGAGTACCGCGCGCGCGTCCTTTGGGCTTTACACCACGGCTGAGGAGGTCGATGCGCTCTGCGCCGGCCTGCTCCGCGTGCAGCAGATCTTTGCATGATGTCAGACACTGCCGATCTCTATCAGGCCCTGATCATGCAGCGCAGCCGTGCTCCGCGCTTCGCCGGTCGACTGGAATGCTTTGACGCCGAGGCGCAGGGCGACAACCCGATGTGCGGCGATCGCGTGCATGTGTTTCTGCGGCATCAGGATACGCAGGTCGCGCATGAATCCCGTGGCTGCGCCATCATGAGCGCGAGTGCTGACCTCATGGCCGAGGCGGTGGCGGGCAAATCGGCGGAAGACGTGGCAGCCCTGCACGCCGCGTTTGAGGCGGTGGTCACGACCGGGCAGGCTAACCCGGAACTAGGTGATTTGAATGCGCTCGCTGGCGTTTCCGAATACCGTTCGCGCATTCGCTGCGCAACGTTGCCTTGGTCGGCGCTGGCCCGGGCGCTGAATGGAGTTGAAAGCCATGGATGATACGAACATGGATGATGGAAAAATGGTGCCGACCACAAGTTGGACGCCGGATGGCGAAACCAAGGCGGTGGTTACCGAGGACGCCGTGATCGGCGCGATCTGCACGGTGTACGATCCAGAGATTCCGGTGAATATTTACGAGCTTGGTCTGATCTACGTGGTTGAGATCGCCG
>DAOMCN010000272.1:0-3248 GCA_035427885.1 Acidocella sp.
TCTGCTTTGCGGGCCAAGATCGCGCGGCGATTGGCGAAGGCGTCAATGATTGCGGCCTCCCGGCGGGCTTCGGTCGCATAATAGTAATGCCAAAGAGGCTTTGATTGCTTGCCTACAAAAAGCATCGCTGCGGGCTTGCCTTTGATATTCGTAAAAACGTAGGCTACGGCATCGCTGTTCTTGTCTGAAACTTTGATTGCACCAAACGGGATGTAAAACTCACGAACCTTATTCATCTTTAAATCCTTTCAGAAACCGCGTGTGTTTCTGGAAGGAACGCCTCCCGGCGAGGGCGGGGGGTGTGGTGTCATAGGGCAGGGGGCGGGGAGGGGCATCACCCGGCCTGGCAGGCGCGCAGCGCCGAAGGTTGGGGATACCCTGCCCCCTGGAAGCGGAGCGCCTTTACCCTTGTCACCACCTGGGGGCAGCGCCCCCACGTTCTGGTCAGCCCGGCCAGGGCTGGCCTGGTCCTGCTATTCGGTCAGTTCGTGCCCTTGCGTATGCCGCTCGCCGGCATCGAGCGCGCGCCGCTGCCGGAGCGATGATCTGCAGATGCAGATCCCGCGACGGCCGCGGCGAAGCGGCAAGGGGTGGATTGCTTCCTTTAGACCGGCTTTTTCGCAACCTGTGCCATCGTTTCACGCGTTCGCTTGACCGTCGCCTCCAGCTCCACCATGGCGCTATCGAGGTCCGCATAGTCAAAATTTACCGGCGGGAGGCGCGTTCCTGCTGTGACGGTTTCGGCCAAAAATTCCTCGTCGTCCTCGGGGATGAGGGAGGGGGGGCGGCCTCGTCCCCGGCCGGGTTCTGGCCGTTTCGGCTCTCTGATTGCGTCGCGTAGTGGCTCCATCGTGCGGAGCGCGTAGAGCCGCCGCTTGGCGCGGCGGGAGACCTCAACCGCCACGCCCTCGCGGCATAACTCGTCCAGCAAGCGGCTGGCGTTTTTCATGGCGATGCCAAGCGCGGTGGCGAGGGCAGGGGCAGAAATCAGGGGCGCGGCGGCCAGCACGTCAACAGCGGCGCTGGCGTGGGATGTGCTGCGCCGCCCTTGGATTGCCTGGCGCGCGGCTCTCCAGGCCCGTTCAAGATCGCGGGTAAGCTGCACCATGTCAGCTGCCTCCGTGGCCAGGGTGCGGAGAAATACCGGCAACCACTCGTCCAGCGGCCAAGGGGCCTCGGCCGCCAGACTGGCGGCGGCAATGAGGGGCAGGGGCACAGCGAAAAGCCCGCGCCGCCGCCAATGGCGGGCCAAGGCGGAGCGCATGGCCTGGCGTGGCTGGTCAGCGTCAATCCAGGCGTGCATGGCCCGTCCAGCGGCCAGAAAGGGGCCGTCTGCGGCATTGGCGGTGGCTATTGCCAGCTCGGCCCTCTGAATTTCGCCTTTCTGGTCAAAATCAGGGTCGGCCAGCCATTGATGCACATCGAGGGCGTGGCGCGCGCTGGCAAAGAGATTGGCACGGTCGGCCAGGGTCTCGCCGGCATCGAGGCGCAGCCGCAAGCCCGCTAGCAAGGCGGCCAGGTGCCAGGGGTCAATGAGCTGGCCATCGGCGGCGGCGGCACGCCGCGCCGCGTCCAGCCAGGCGCGGAACAGGATGGCGGGCAAGAGCGCGTGATTATCAAGGATTTGCGCCAGTTTCCCACATTGCAGGGCGGCATCCGTCAGCGCCGCCATAGGCGGCGCGCTCGGCAGAGTCAGCCAGTTGAGGCGGGGGATTTCCATAAGATACCTGAAAAGATGGTTAGGGTTATATAATCATCTTTTCCAGAAAAGGGGCAAAATATTACGTCCGATAATACCCATTTCCGGACGGAATGCGATGTGGTAAAGCGAAACCATGGATGCCGCAAACGCCCCGCCAGATCCCACAAGCCCAGCCGACCCCGCCCAACAGGCGCCCGAGCCGGACGCCGTCACCAGCTCGATCGGGGCGGGGCAGGGGGTTCAGACCCCGGATTATCCCATGGCGGAGCAGAATCTCGCTAGCCTGGCCGAGCAGTCGGCTATTTACGCCACGCGGGCCTTCGGCCCTGGCACGCAGCGCGCCTATCGCTCGGCCTGGACAAAATACACGGCCTCGTGTGCCGGGCATGGGCTCGATCCCTTTGGTGGGTCTGCCGGCCCGCGCGCCGGGGCCGGGCCTCTGCCGCTCTATGTCACCCATCTAGCCGAAACCGGTATGGCGGTCTCCTCGATCCGCGTTGCTCTGGCGGCGATCGCCACCGCCTATCGCCTCGCCGGCCTCGCGCTCGATCTGCGCGACCCGAAACTGGCGCCGGTGGTGGAGGGGATCACCCGTACCCTTGGTAGCCGGCCCCGGCGCCAGGCCACACCGGCCGTGCCCGAACTGCTGCGGGCGATGCTGGCGCAATGCGGCCGTGACGGAATCTTTCGGGCGGCTTTGGCCGCGCGCGATCGCGCCATGCTGCTGCTCGGCTTTGGCGCGGCCTTGCGACGCTCGGAGCTGGTGGCATTGACCATTGGCGATGCCGAGATCGTTATGGGCCGCGGCGTTCGGTTGCTCATCCGGCGCTCGAAAACCGACCAGCAGGGCAGCGGGCAGGAGGTCGCGATCTGGGCCAACCCGGCCGACCCCACATTCTGTCCGCTGGTGGCACTGGAAAACTGGCTGATCTTTCGACGGCTCGGTGCGGATTTTACCGGCGACGAGGAGGCACCCGATCCCGGTGCGAGGCCGCTGTTCTGCGCCGTGACCAAGGGCGGCAAGATCACGGGGCAGGGGCTTTCCGACAAGGCAGTGGTCCGGCTCGTTAAGGAAATGGTGGCCGCTGCCGGTCTCGATCCCGCGCGCTTTGCGGGGCACTCGCTGCGCGCTGGCTTGGCAACGGGCGCCGGCGATGCTGGCGTCGCGCTCGCCGATGTGATGCGGCAAACCAGGCACAAATCGCCGCAGGTCGCCCTGGAATATCTCCGGCCTGCCGATTTGTGGAGGAATAACCCTACGGCAAGGCTATTTCGCAAAGGTGCCGTATAGAGAGGGCATAGCCCTCAGCTAGACCGTGTTTGACCCGCTGCATATAAAGTCCTCACCCCTGGCGAGCAAACGAGATCAATTGCATATAAAGTCCTCGATTTGACTAGAAATTCCCAGCGACGGCTTCAATGTGGACATTTTTACCAAAAATGGAGACCAATTTTCCCGGAACGCCGGAGACTCGGGTCCGAATCGGCGTCCTAAAAACGCCAATTGCATATAAAGTCCTCACCACACCAGGCGGCTTAGAAGTAT
>DAOMCN010000273.1:0-3241 GCA_035427885.1 Acidocella sp.
TCCACGTCCCGGGTCCAGAGCGAGTACTCGGTTTGCAGTGCGGTAATGGGGTGGACCTTATGCGCCCGGCGGAGGGTGGCGGCGCTGGCCTCGGACAGGCCGAGATGCTTCACCTTGCCTTGCGCGACCAGTTCGGCCATCGCCCCCACGGTTTCCTCAATCGGGACTTCCGGATCCACGCGGTGCTGGTAATAGAGGTCGATGATCTCGACGTTCAGGCGCTTCAGCGAAGCCTCAGCGCAGGCTTTGACGTAGTCGGGTTTACCGTTGACGCCGAGGAAGGTGCCATCCGGTGCGCGCATGTTGCCGAATTTGGTGGCGATGATCAGGCCGTCGCGTTTGCCGACAATGGCCTGGCTGAGTAATTCTTCGTTTTTACCCATGCCGTACATATCGGCGGTGTCAAAAAAGTTGATGCCTCTGTCGATGGCGAGGTGGATGGTGGAGATCGACTCTGCGTCGTCCCGGCCAACGTAGAAATCCGACATGCCCATGCAGCCGAGGCCAATAGCGGAGACGGCGAGCGCGTTGCCCGCAGTATTTTTACCAAGTGTGCGATGTTGCATCGTGATTTCCTCGTTTGGTATGCGCTTTGTCAGGAGGCCAAATCTGTGGCCGCCCTGGCTTGAGCGAATTGCTCGGGTGGTAGATAGGAGGCCAGAACTTCTTCGGGAGTCCCGTCGGCTTTTATTTGTCCGTTATCCATCCAGATGACCCGGTTACACCACTGCAGAATGATCTCCGCGTTGTGCGAGGACAGGACCAGGATTTCCGCGCCGCGTACCATGGTTTCCAGCCGATGGCGCGCTTTTTCCAGGAACGAAGCGTCTCCCGCCAGGATCCATTCGTCCATGAGCAGGATCTGGGGCTTGATCGCGGTCGCAAGCGCGAAGCCGAGACGCACCACCATGCCCGAGCTGTAGGTACGCACGGGAAGTTCCAAAAATTGGTCAAGCCCGGCAAAGGCTGCGACATCCGATTGTAACTGCTGGATCTGCACTTCCTTAAGGCCGTTGAACAACCCGCGAAGGCGAATGTTTTCACGGCCGGTCAGGTCTGGGTTCATTCCCTGGCCGGGGTCGAGCAGGGCGGTTATGGCGCCGTCGAGGGTGATGGCGCCGCTCAGGGGTTCATAAATACCAGCCATCGCGCGGAGCAGCGTTGTTTTGCCAGCGCCATTTGAACCGACAAGACCCAGCCGGTCTCCGCTTTGCAGGGAGAAGGAGATGTTGCGCAGTGCCTCAACCACCAGACGATGCTTGCGATCCTCCCCCAAGCGGCCGGACGCGACGGCGAAGACGGTTTTCTTCAGGCTACGGCTTTCGCCATGATAGAGCGGAAACGAGAGCGAGATATTGTCGATCAAGAGCTTGGTCATGGCCTAGACCCAATACGCAATGCGGGGGCGGGTACGGGTAAAGACAAACCCGGCGAGCAGGACCAGGATGGTCGAATACCCGAGCGCCATGCTCCACACGCCTGGCGAAAACGGGTTGCCTAGCAGCGGGCCGCGCATGATCTCCAGCAAGGCGAAAAATGGGTTCCACTCGATAAAGATCCGGCTCAGGCCGCGGTGTTCGAGCATGGTCGGATTCCACATGACGGGGGTCAGATAAAACGCGATCTGCACGACGCTGCCGATAATCGGCGGGATATCGCGGAAGCGGGCGCCGAAAATGCCGAGGATGAGGCAGATGGCCATCGAATCTACGACCCATAGGACGCAGGCCGGGAGAATGCTGAACACGGCAAGGCTCGGAACAGTGCGGAAAATGATGAAGACGACGACGATGACAACGATATTATGTCCGAGGATCAGGATGTTGCGCATCACCACTCTTGCGGCGTGCAGGGAAAGCGGTGTGCGCATCGCACGGATCATGCTCTCCGACTGGGTGAAGCAGATGCAGCCCTCTGCGGTGATCGTGCTGATATAGTTCCAGAGTACCAGAGAGATCGATAAAAAGGGCAGATAGCCGGCGATGTTCTGGTGGAACAGGCGCGAATAGAGAAAGCCTATGGAGCCGACCATCACGGCGGTCGACAAGGTCAGCCAGAAGGGGCCCAGTACCGAGCCGCGGTAACGCAGCCGGATATCGAGCATGCTCAGCGCCCATACGAGTGGCCAGAGGCGAAGTGTTTCCGCGAGGTCTGACGCCCCCATCGCGATCCGGTCACCCCAATTCTGCGCTGCGGTAATCGAAATTGTTCGTCCCGAAGATTTCGCTGGGGGAGAAGATTCGACTTCGGCCACGTCCTCGTCAGGCGCAAATGCATTCATGGTCCGGCGATAGCGGAATGGGCGGCAAGCTTCAACCGTCGTCTGCGGTGGTGGGACGTCATTCGGGGTGGAGCGCCGTCGCTGCCGTGTTGAGGAACGCTATACGTTCTCCGGGGATAAAGTTTGGCTGTGCTGCCTGCGCTGGTTGAATAATCGAAACGACCGTATTGTCTGGCCGACGGACAATAACCTCGACAGCCGCTTCCGGAGGGTGCGCGGCGGGCTGACCTAGGGCGGCAAGAATTTGGGCCACTGCCGGGTTGCGGTCATCAACGCTGATCTTTCGTACCGCCACAACTGTTCCAGTGTTGGCCGGAGGGGGCTGGTTGGCGGTTGCCTGTACGGAGGGCGCAAAGGCACAGGCCTGGAGCATCAAAGTCGCAGCTAGCAACGCGAGAGCGTTCCTTATGGGGGGAAGGGCAGGCATCATCATGGGTCCCATCGTTGCGACATCAAATTCTAACACCTCTCGGAGAGCGTTGGTAGCGTCCTCGGAAGCCAAGTTTTGCTTGCGGCAAGTTGTCTTCTAGCTTAAGGGGTTATACTGCCTTGTTTAAGCCATTGTTTAGATAAACAATGCAAAACAATGGCGTGATGTGCTGGAGGCTTCAACCGTGATCATGGGATCCCATTTTCGGGCTGTCTTTGTGTTGCCGGGGTGTTCGGGCCAAGCTGTCAGGCTGTATCTCGGCTGCGCCAGCCTGGCGCTATTGTCCGCCTGTGCGTCGGGCGGCAACCAAGCGGGGCAGACCTACTCGACAAATTATTACATCTCCCATGCAGCCGGAAATTATAAGCCTCCTGGACCGTCTGGCGATCCTTGGGGGCCTTATATCAACATCGCCGCCAACCGGTTTGATGTCCCTTCCGTTTGGATTCGTCAGGTCATGCGCGTTGAATCGGGCGGTCATGAATACATAAACGGCCAACTGACAGTCTCGGCTGCCGGTGCCATGGGGT
>DAOMCN010000274.1:0-3221 GCA_035427885.1 Acidocella sp.
AAGGGCCGCGCGGCAACGTGGAACTTATTGGCTAGCACCTCGTTATTGGGAGCAAAATTGGCGTAAAAGGGAAGCACGGCCGCGCCGACCGCCGCCGCGGAGGGGCCAAGTTCGCCCTGGCGGATTGTCGGCGCGACAAAGCCCTCAGGGGCCAGCGCGGCCACGCAGGAGCGCACCCGGGAGATAGTGTCGGCGAGTGGTCCGGGGGGCAGGATGCCGTCGATGATAATCGCCTCAACATCGACGACGGAAGCCGCGCCGATGATGGCTTGCGCCAGGGCGTCCGCGCAATCCTCCTGCCACTCGCGCAGATACGGCTCCGCGCGCGCGCCCAGCCCGGCCAGCTCCCCTGCCCGCTCGATCTGCACGCCGTTTGCGCGCAAATGCTGAAGGAGGACATATACCGACGCGCGGCGCTGCAATAATTCAAAGCGTCCGGAAGGCGGCGCGACGCTGGAGAGCCGCGAGGGGCTGACGGGGAAGGTATGGAACGCGGCGGCGTTGCCTTGGGGGCCGGTCTCGATATTGCCGCCCAGAACCAGGCCGCCGCCGACGATCGTGCTCAGGTAGAGATAGATAAAATTGCGCTCCGCCGTGCCGCGTCCTTGCACCAGCTGCGCGGTCGCGGCGGCGGAGGCGTCGTTCTCGAAAAACACTTCATAGTCGGTGTGTTCGATTAGGTAGTCCGGCAGGTTGAACTCCCCCCATGCGGCGGCAATGGAGTCGGGAAAGCCCAGGTCCGTCCGCCAGGCGCCTAAAAAATACGGGATAGAGACGCCAACGCCAACCAGGCGCTCACGCAAGGGGACGGTAAGGAAGGATTCCATCTCGGCGATGCCCGCCAGGGCTTGGGCGGCGACCACGTCGGGCGTTGGGTAAGCGTATTCATGCGTCAGGCGGTGCAACACCTTGCCGGAAAGGTCGATCATCACGCAATTGAGCGAGCGCCGCCCGACATGCAGGCCTATGGAGAAGGCGCGCTCGGCATTGGGCATATAGAGCACGGAGGGTTGGCCGATCTGGCCGTGGCGCTTGCCCGCACGCACCACGTATCCGGCATCATGCAGCGAATCCACGATGCCGGCCACCGCCTGCGGTGTGAGATTGGCGCTGCGGGCGATCTCGGCTTTCGAAGCCTGGCCCAGCTTGCGAATGGCCTCCAACACGACACGCTCGTTATATTGACGGATTTGCAGGGAATTGCTGCCTTTACGTGACATTACGCCCTACCCTTGCACGCCTGAACGGCGGGCTGTTGTTTCGAGCGGAAAATGGGGCGGGACAAAACGACATGCGGCCTTTGTTGATTAGTGGGTTTCGTAACGCAAAAAGGGAGGCAATTACACTAGTCCGCGCAACGTTGGATAGGCGGCGCGGAAGCTGGCGTAGCGCGGGGCCCAATCGGATCGCGCAGGCACGAACGTCTGCTGCGCGGCGGGTTGGCGGCAAACATCATCCACCTCGCCACCTGACGCGAGCCAGGCCAGGCGGGCCGCGCCTAGCGCCCCCGCGTTTTCGCCGCCTTCAGCGAAGACCAGCGTTATCCCCAAAATGTCGGCCAGAAGCTGACACCACAGCGGGCTGCGCGTGCCCCCGCCCACGAGAATGAACCGACCTTCCGGGGTGCCGCCCCCCAGCGCCAGAAGGCCGTCCCGCAGGGCGAAGGCGACGCCCTCCAGCACCGCGTAGCCCAGCGCCGGTGCGCCGTGCGCATGGGTGAGGCCGATAAAGGCGCCGGTTGCCGTGGCGTCGTTATGGGGGGTGCGCTCGCCGGATAGGTACGGTAGAAACAGGGGTGCGCTCGCGCGGTCTTCTGGCGTCAACATGGCGACCTGGGCCAGTAACGCGGCCTCGTCCGAGCTGCCGGTCAATTGCGTGACCCAGCGCAGGGCGCTGGCGGCGGAAAGGATGACCGCCATCTGGTGCCATGTGTTCGGCAGGGCGTGGCAGAAAGCGTGGATGCAGGCGTGGGGGTTGGGCTGGAAACCCGCCGTGACCTGAAAAATCACGCCCGAGGTGCCCAGCGAGACGAAGCCGTTGCCCGGTTTGGTTATGCCCATGCCGATCGCGCAGGCGGCGTTGTCGCCCGCGCCGCCGGCGAGGATCACGGTTTCAGACATGCCCCAGCGCAGCGCCAAAACAGGGAGAAGAGTTGTCGCCGGGGCGCTGCCTTCAACCAGCCGGGGCAGTTGGCTCGCCGTCAGACCGCAGGCGGCCAGCAGCGCCGGAGACCAAGTGCGCGCGGCGATGTCGAGCAGAAACATGCCCGAGGCGTCCGAGACATCGCTAATGGCCTCGCCGCTCAGACGCAGGCGCAAAAAATCCTTCGGCAGCAAAACTAGGGCGATGCGAGTGAAAATCTCCGGCTCGTGACGGGCGAGCCAGAGCAGCTTTGGCGCGGTGAAGCCCGGCATGGCAGTGTTACCGGTGATGGTGGGCACGTCGGGCACGGCGGCGTTGAGGGCCGCGCATTCGGCGTGGCTGCGCCCGTCATTCCACAAAATCGCGGGGCGCAGCGGGCGGTGAGCGGAATCCAGAACCACCGCGCCGTGCATTTGCCCGGCCAGGCCGATTGCCCGCACGCGCGACATCTCGGCCGGGTGGGTGGCAGCAAGTTCGTCGCAAACGGCGAACATCGCCGCCTCCCAATCCGCCGGGTCCTGCTCGGACCATAGCGGGCGCGGCTGAGAGATCTTCAGGCTGACGCTGGCCTGCCCCACCACACGGTGATCCGGCGCTAGAAGCACCGCCTTAAGCGCTGAGGTGCCGAGGTCTAGACCAAGATACATACCGCCTCAGCCGAGCCAGATCAGCGCTCTGGCATGCGCCGCCGTAATTGCCCGCACCAGCCGCGCATCCCCCGCGAGAGCGCCCCAGAGCACCTTGTCCGTGCAGAAGGCGGCCAGCGGGTGCGGGGCCGCCAACATGGCGCGTGTCGCCGCCTCGTCCATCGACTGGTCCTGATATTGGTACGGCACACGCCCCTCCGCCCAGCGCTCCAGGAACAGAAAGAACACCGCCGGGATCATCGCCACGCTGTCGATGGGCTCGCCGCGCGCGAGACGCTCGTTGAAGGTCGGGGTTACCCAGCCGGGGATTTTGGCAAAGCCATCAGCCGCGACGCGCTGATTGGTGTCCTGGATGTGGGCGTTGGAAAAACGCTCCAGAACTTTATCGCGGTAGGCGGCGAGGTCTACCGGGCTTGGTTGCAGCACGGGCAG
>DAOMCN010000275.1:0-3211 GCA_035427885.1 Acidocella sp.
TTCAATAAAATACTCAAAGAAATTCGGCGCGTACCCAAGGTTCAACGCCACCCCGCCGAGCAACGCCAGGATAAAATTCGTCCCCGGCCCCGCGATCGCCACGAGCGCCATCAGCTGGCGCGGATACTGTACGCCCTTATACCGCAACTCCAGCGGATTAACCGGCACCGGCTTGGCCCAGCCATATAGAAACACCACCCGCCCAAAACTCGCCAACTGCCCAACCGCGAGCACCAGCGGGAGCAAGATACTCCCCACCGGATCGACATGCTTGAGCGGATTGAGTGTCAGCCGCCCAGCCCGCTTGGCCGTCGTATCCCCCAGCGCCCAAGCGGCCGCTCCATGCCCCAACTCGTGCAGCACCACGGCGATAACCAGCGCGAGTACAATCTCCAGCGTATCAAGGCTCATCCGCCACCGCCTCCAAAACCGCGACATTCCCGGCGATATCGCCCGGACAATAGAGCGCGATGTCGCACCCCGCCCGCAGCGCCGCCAACGCGCGCTCCCCCGGCGTACCGCTCAGCGCGTGCATCGCCAGGTCGTCGCTGATCAGCGTACCCTGAAACCCGATTCTCCCGCGAATAATCTCGACGATCACCTTGCGCGATACCGTCGCCGGAAACTCAGGGTCAATCGCCTCGTAGATCACATGCGCGGTCATCGCCCAGGGCAGTGCCCTGTTGCGCATAAACGGCAAAAAATCCTCGGTCAGATCCGCGTGCGCCACCCTCGGCAACGCCAGATGGCTGTCCACCAGCGCGCGCCCATGCCCCGGAATATGCTTCATCACCGGGATCACGCCCTCGGCCAATATCCCCCGGGCAATCTCGCCTCCCAGCGCCGCCACTCTCTCGGCATCCCCGGTAATCGCCCGGTCGCCAATCACCGCGCTCGCGCCCTCGAGGCGCAAATCCAGCACCGGCGCCGCCGTCACATCAAACCCCGCCGCCCGCACCATCGCGCCCAGCGCCCGCCCCTGCGCAAACGCCTCACCGGGCGTACGCAACGCCCCGGCAGGCGGCAACTCCGGCCAATGCGGCGCGCGCAGCCGCGCCACCCGTCCGCCTTCCTGGTCCACCATCAACACCGCTCCCGCAGGCAGCGTCTCACGCAAAGCGCCAACAAGATCAGCAAGTTGCGCCGGACTTTGGATATTCCGCGCAAACAAAATAACCCCCCGAGGCCGATGCGCGAGCAGCAGCGCCCGCTCCGCCGCCGCCAGCGTCCCCCCCGCCACGCCCAAAATCACCGGCTTCACGGCGCCACCACCCGGCAAGCTCCGCCCTTAGCCGTGACACTCGCACAAAACGCCTGCGCCGCCGCCGCATCGGCGAACCCGCCAAGCCGCAGCCGCCATACGCTCTGCCCATTAACCACGGCGGGCAAAATCTCCGGCGTCCTACCCGCGAACAGCCTCGGCATCTTGCGCTGCAACGCGCCCCACTCCGCCTCCGCCCCCGGCTCATCCCCCGTCGCCGCAAGCTGCACATCCATCGCCCCGCCCTTCTGCCCTGCCACCGGCGCAACCGCCGCTGCAGCCGGTGCAACCGCCGCCTGCGGCGTCACCCCCGCCGACTGGTCCAACTGCGCAATCTCCGCCCCCGGCGCCGGCGGCGCGAGATGCACCGTCGCCGCCTCGTTATTCCCGGACATAATCGTCTCGTCCGCCTCTGGCACAGTAAGCCCGCCCGGACTGACCGGCAGCACCCGCAGCGGCCCGGGCGGCGCCTCGATCACCGGCGGCGGCCCAAACCCCGTTCCGCGCACCCCGCTCCACAGCAGCGCCACCAGGATCACGAGGACGGAAAGCCCGCCCGCCCCCAGCACAATCCGGCGCACCGCCTGATCCATCGGCGGCTCTGGCCGATGCGCGTGATAGACAAAATCCTCTTCCTCGGGTGCGGCCAAACCTATCTCATCTCCTCAACCGGATGCACACCCAGGACGGCGAGCCCGGAGCGCAACACCACCGCCGTCGCCGCGACGAGCGCCACCCGCGCTGCGGTCTCGGCGGGCTTATGCTCCTGCAGGAACCTGAGCGCGGCATCCTCGCGCCCGGCATTCCACAGCGCATGAAAATCCCCCGCCAGCTCATAGAGATAGAACGCCACCCGATGCGGCTCGCGCGCCTCCGCCGCCTGCTCGACCATGCGCGGCCAGCCGATCAACCGCCGGATCAGCGCCAACTCCTCGGGTGCCTGCAACGAGTCCAGCGCCGCGCCAGGATCAACCTCCCCCGCCGCCCGCAACACGCTGCGGCAGCGCGCATGCGCATACTGCACATAGAACACTGGATTATCGCGCGTCTGCGCTACCGCCGCGTTAAGGTCGAAATCCATCTGCGCGTCGGATTTGCGCATCAGCATGATAAATCGCACGGCATCGGGCCCCACCTCGTCGATGAGGTCGCGCAGCTCGACGAACGTCCCCGCCCGCTTGCTCATGCGCACCGGCTCGCCATCCTTCATCACGCGCACGATCTGGCACAAGATCACATCGAGCCGCGCCGCCGCATCGGACGCCAGCGCCTTAACCGCCGCCTGCATCCGCTTGACATACCCGCCATGATCCGCGCCCCAGACATCGATCATGGCGCTGAACCCGCGGTCCATCTTCTCCGCGTGATAGGCGATATCATTCGCGAAATACGTATAGCTCCCATCGGATTTCGCAACCGGCCGGTCCACGTCGTCGCCAAACTCGGTCGAGCGGAAAAGCTCCTGCTCGCGCGGCTCCCAATCCTCAGGCGTCTTGCCCTTGGGCGGCTCCAGGATCCCCCGGTAGATCAACCCGCGCTCGCGCAGATGCTGCAACCCGCGCTCAACCCCGCCATTCTCCACCAGCGTCCGCTCGGAGAAGAACACATTATGCTCAACCCTGAGCGCCGCGAGGACCTCGGTAATCAGCTTGAGCATCTCCGCCACCGCGAAATCGCGGAATACGGCGAGCCAGTTCTCCTCCGGCGTCTCGGCGAAAACATCCCCATACTGCGCCGCCAGCGCCTGCCCGACTGGAATAAGATACGCACCGCCATACTGCATCCCACCCGAGACCGTATCGATATACGCCTGCGCCGAGAGCCCGAGCGCCTCCAGATAGCGCACATAAACCGAGCGCCCGAGCGCCATCACCTGCGCCCCGGCATCGTTGACGTAGAATTCCTTGGTGACCTCATACCCCGCCTTGCCGAGCAGATTGGCGAGCGCGT
>DAOMCN010000276.1:0-3195 GCA_035427885.1 Acidocella sp.
TGCTTCTTTTTGTTCATAAAAAGGAGCCGTTTGCTAAAATCCAAGATCCATCTGCGCGGTTTTCGCCGCCGCCTTGACGGCGATATCGCCATCAGCGAATTTGATCACCAGCGCGGCGCCGGGCGTCACCTTCGCGGCGGCTGAGACTGGCGCGCCCTTTGGCGTTGTCACTAGGGCAAAGCCGCGTGCGAGGATGGCGGCGTAGGACACTGCCTCCAGCCGCGCCGAGAGGTTTTCCACCCGTAACCGCCCCTCGCGTAAATGCCCCGGTAGCGGTACTTCCAGACGTTGACCCAACAGCCCGAGCCTGCCCCGCCGCGCTGAAATTTCCGCGCCCGGATGCGTCAGCCGGTAGCCCGCCGCGTCCAGCCGCTTGGCGCCTGCGCCCATCAGCGCGGGCAGCGACGCATGGACGCGCTGTTCCAGCAGCGCCAGACGCGCGCGCAACGCCGCCAGGATTTCGCGCGGATGGCGCAGCCGCGCCGCCAACCGCTCCAGACAAGCGCGCTTAGCCGCAACAAAATTAGGAAGCGCCAAGCCCAGCCGCTCAGTCCGGTCGTCCAGCCGTTGCCGCGCCGCGCCCAGAATCCCCGGCAGATTGGGCAGTTTCGCGCCCGCGCGGTCGAGGCGCAGATGCACCTCCGAGAACATCCGCGCGACCGAGCCTTCCAGCCGCGCCGTGCACTGCGCCAGATCGGCCAGCAGCTCCAGCCGCGCGGGCACCGCCATCTCCGCAGCGGCGGTGGGCGTCGGCGCGCGACGGTCGGAGACATAGTCGATCAGCGTCGTGTCCGTCTCATGCCCCACGGCGGAGATCAGCGGAATCGTGCATGTCGCTGCCGCGCGCAGCACTGCCTCGTCGTTGAAGGCCATGAGGTCTTCGAGACTGCCGCCGCCGCGCGCCACGATCAGCACATCCGGGCGCGCAATTGCCCCCCCCGCCACCAGCGCGGAAAACCCATTGATCGCGGTGGCGATTTTCTCCGCCGCCCCTTCGCCCTGCACCGGCACCGGCCAGAGCAGAATTGGGCGCGGGAAGCGCCGGGCGATGGTCGTCTTGATATCCTGCAACACCGCGCCCTGCGGCGAGG
Source organism: Acidocella sp. (assembly GCA_035427885.1). Classification (GTDB taxonomy): domain Bacteria; phylum Pseudomonadota; class Alphaproteobacteria; order Acetobacterales; family Acetobacteraceae; genus Acidocella. The sequence goes on from DAOMCN010000276.1 coordinate 1,092, forward strand.
TTACCACGCCGATCACCCGGGGGAGCATGGGCAGCGGCCGCTTGCGCTCGAACAGCCCCTCCGCCGCGAGTTTGACCTTCAGCGCCTCGATACGCGCCAGCAGTGCCCCAGCGCCGGCATATTCGAGCCGCTCGACGATCAGTTGATACTCGGAGCGCTCGGGGTAGGAGGTAATCCGCCCGGTGGCGATCACCTCGACGCCGTTCTCAGGCTTCAGCCCAACCCGAGAGGCGACGCCTTTCCAGATGATCGCCCGGATTTTCGCGCTCTCGTCCTTCAGCGCGAAATACTGATGCCCCGAGGCATAGGCCTTGAATTCGGTAATCTCGCCGCGCACCCGGACCCGGCCAAACGCCCCTTCGAGGGTTTTCTTCACCGCTCCGGCCAGTTCGGCGACGGAAAACTCCGGTGTATTCTGTTCCATGTCGCTCATGCGCTGACTCTATGATACAGCGCGAGGCGTTAACAGAGGGGGGAGCAAACATGCGCATACTCATTATTGGTTCCGGCGGGCGCGAACACGCGCTGGCGCACAGCATCAGCGCCAGCCCGCTGCTGACAGCGCTCTTCGTCGCGCCCGGTAATCCCGGCACGGACGCCATCGCCACCAACGTCCCCTTGCGCACGGCGGACATCCCCGGCCTCGTCGCCTTCGCGGTCGAACAGCGGATCGATCTCGTGATCCCCGGCCCGGAAGCGCCGCTGGTCGCGGGCATCGCCGACGCGCTGGCGGAGCGGGGCATTGCCTGCTGCGGCCCTTCCGCCGCCGCCGCGCAGTTGGAGGGGAGCAAGAAGTTCACCAAGGAAATCGCCGACGGCGCGAAAATCCCCACCGCCGCCTGGGCCAGCTTCACCCATGCGCTTGAGGCGCACGAATATATCGAAGCCGCGGGCGCGCCCATCGTCATCAAGGCGGATGGCCTGGCCGCGGGTAAGGGCGTCGTCGTCGCGCAGACGCCCGAGGAGGCGCATGACGCCATCACCGCGATCATGGAGGATAAGGTCCACGGTGCGGCGGGGAAGGTTGTGGTTATCGAGGAATGTCTCTTTGGCGAGGAGATCTCTGTTTTCGCGCTGTGTGACGGGCTGGACGCGCTCTATCTCGGCGTTGCCGCAGACCATAAGCGCGTCGGCGAAGGCGATGCCGGCCCGAACACCGGCGGTATGGGCGCGATTTCGCCCCCGCCCTGGGCGACGCCCGCAGTCATCGACGCCAGCATGGACAAAATTATTCGCCCGGCGCTGGCCGAGATGGTCCGGCGCGGCACGCCTTTCCGGGGCTTCCTCTTCGCTGGGCTGATGCTCGAGGAGGACGGGCCGAAGCTGATCGAATTCAATGTCCGCTTCGGCGATCCCGAATGCGAGACCTTGCTCCCGCGGCTACGCTCGGACCTGCTCCCCGCCCTCGTCGCGGCGACGGACGGGACGCTCAAACATGTCGATCTGCGCTGGCAGGACGTGGCCTCCGCCACGGTGGTGATGTGCGCCAAGGGCTATCCCGGTGCCTACGCCACGGGTAGCGAGCTTTACGGACTGGAGGAAGCGGGCAAACTGCCCGGCGTGACCCTCTTCCATGCCGGGACGATGGCCGATCAGGGCGGTATCCTCGCCAATGGCGGGCGCGTGCTGGCGGTCAACGCCCTGGGTAAGGACCTGGAAGAAGCCGTCGCTCGCGCCTACGCGGCGGTGGACGCGATCGACTGGCAGGATGGATTCTGCCGCCGTGATATCGGGAAGCGGGCGGTATTCGCTGCCAAATCGCCGGGGTGAGCTGCCTTATTCCCGCACCAGGACGCGCTCGTTGAGAAAACGCGCCACCGGGTTGGTTTTGAACCCTGCTTGCAGGGCGGCGGCGTCATAATCCTCAGCGACCCATTGCAGGAACGGCTTGCGCCCTTCGCCTGTGCGCGCCCAGGCGGCGATGAACTGGTCGAGTATGCCCGATTTCGCGTGGCGGAGATGGCCGAAACGCAGCGACAGCTGTGCTTGCGCCTGGGCGGCACTCTTGCCGTCGAGCAACATGAAAATCGCCGAAGCCAACCCGGCCCGATCCGCGCCGGATTTGCAATGCACCAGCGCGGGTTTGCGCATGGTGCGATACACC
>DAOMCN010000277.1:0-3179 GCA_035427885.1 Acidocella sp.
CACGATCCGTGCGAGTAGCCAAGCCTGCGGAACCAGCAACAGGCCGGTTACCCCGGAAAAGCCGACCGCCCCGGCCAGTTGAAGCTGCGCAGGGCGGGCCTGCCCCCGCAGCCACCGCCCTAAGAGGCGGCTTTGCGCTGGAGCAAGCGGGGCGGTGTGCTTGGCCATGCTGATTTAGTGGTACGCGGCCAATGCCGAGATACGGGCGCGAAACACCCATATCTGATAGGCATTGTACATGAGGATAATGGGGATGAACCCGCCCATGGCCAGGGTAAATGTAAAAAGCGACACTGCCGGGCTGGCGCCGGAATAGATGGTCCAGGTGCCCGGCACCAGCCAGGGATACATGGTCGCGAGCATGGCCCCCGCCATAATTGCAACGGCGAGGTTGAACCAAAGGATCGCCGCGAGGTCACGCTCGCGGCGCATCGCTTGGCGCATGCGTATAACCACCGCTAAAACCGCCACGGGCACCAGCGCCCAGAACGGCAAGGCGGGGCCGAACCAGCGCGCCGCCGCCCAGGGGAACAGGCTTGCGCTTGCCGCAAAGGTGATCGCGACCGCAGTCAAGGCCAGGTAGAACACCGCGTTGGTCCAGGTTGCGGCTTGCTGGCGAATCGGTTCGGCCTTCTCGAAGCGCGCGCGTACAAACAACAGCCCCGCGAGCAACACGGCAACCACCGCGGCAACGCCCGTCCAGACGCTGAAGGGGGAGATAAAGCGCAGCGCCCCTCCGACATAGGTGGGCACCACCCCAGCTTGGTGCGTGAGCGGATAGCCCTGCAGCACCGCGCCCACCGCCGTACCGCCAAAGAAGGTTGTGGCCAGGCTCCCGAAACCAAAGGCGAAATCGGTGAAGCGCAACCAACGTCCTTCGGCCAGGTGGCGGAACTCCAGCGCGATGGCCCGGGTAATCATGCCCCAAAGCGCGAAGGCCAGCGGCAGCATAAGATAGCTGAAGGTGGCGCCATAAACGAAGGGGAAGGTACCAAACAGCACGCCGCCCGCCACAATCAGCCAGGTCTCATTGGCGTCCCAGGTACCAGCCATTGCCGACATAATCGCCCCGCGCTCGGTGGCGCTTCGCACGAACAGCGAGAAGATGCCCGCACCGAGATCGGCGCCGTCAAGCACGACATAGAGCAAGACGCAGACATCGAGTGCGATCCACCAGGCAAAGGTGACGAGGCTCTGGATTTGGGTAAGGTCATTCATGACAAGTCTTCCTTAGACCGGACGAATATAGGAAGGCAGCGCTGCGGGATCGTGCAGGGCAGGCTCCAAGTGACCCAGCATCTGGTTTCCATCAGCGGTCACCGGGCTGTTGAGATCTGGCCCCTGGCGGACGATCTTGGCCAGAAAATACCAGACACTGCCCCAGACCATGAGTTCAAAGGCCGCGTAGCCAAAAAGCCAGAATAAAGCGGCGGCGACGCTCATGTGGCTCACGCCGTCTTGCGTGCGCATAAGGCCATAGACCACCCAGGGCTGGCGACTGACTTCGCGCACCCACCAGCCACACCACACCGAGATGTAGGGTAGCGTGCCGCCAGCCACCATCGCACGAAGGAACCAGCGCTGCGCCGTTGCCCGCTCAAGGCTTAGCCGTCCGCGCAGCACCAGCCAGAGTCCCCAGAACGCGAGCGGCACCAGCGCGCCACCCGCCGCCACCATCACGCGGAAAGCATAAAACGGGATCACCACGGGGGGACGGTTTTGCACCGGAATATCGTCCAGCCCCGTTACCTTGCCGGCCCAGGTGTGGGTCTCGATCAGACTCAATGCGTGCGGAATGCTGATCGACCAGGCAAAATCATCGCCCGCCTTATTGGGCCAACCCACCACCTGCCAGGAGGTGTCGACCGAACCATCGGGGTTGTAGGTATGGTAATGTCCCTCCATCGCCGCCAGAGCCGCAGGCTGGTCATCGGCCACCACGCGGCCCAGACCATCGCCCACATAAACCTGCAGCGGCGCGACCACGGCCAGCGCCACAACGCTGTATATCAGCGCGCGCCGGAACAGCCCAATGTGGCGCCGGTTCAGTAAATACCAGGCAGAGACGGCCGCAACAAAGCAGAGCGCCAACTCCAGCGCCGCCAGCAGCATATGCGGAAAACCCAGCAATACGTCCGGGTTAAGCAGCGCCGTTGCCCAGTTTGTCACCTGGAAAATGCCGTTCTGGTAAACCACACCGGTGGGCGTTTGCATCCAGGAATTGGCATCCATGATCCACATGGCAGAGAGGCTCGAAGAAAGTGCAACGTTGAACGTCGCGAAGAGATGCATTTTACGGCTGATCTTACCCCAGCCAAAAACCATCAGCCCGATGAAACCAGCCTCATACATGAAGGCGGTGATGGTCTCATAACCTAGCACTTGGCCAAAAAACGGTCCGGCTGCCTGAGAAAATGGGCCATAAAGAATACCGAACGCCATCTCCATCGTGATGCCCGTTGCGACGCCCGCCGCAAAATTTACGATAAAAAGCTTCTCGAAGAAGCGCGTCAGCCGGTACCAGCCGTCGTCTTTTGAGCGGAGCCAGCGCCATTCGCTGAAGAAAAGCAACGCGGCCAGCCCGATGGTGAGCGGCGGATAGAGGATGTGCATGGAGGTGATCCAGGCGAAATCGAGCCGTGAGAAAAATACGGCAAGTGCGCTATCTTGCATTAGTAGTCTCCATAATAGGGCAGGTTTTCAGCATCATGGCGCCGTAAGCGCCGGTCAGAGGGAGGAGGTACTGTTCTCGGTTTGCTCTTCTTTGCGTTCTTTTTGGCCCAAGAAAGGTAAGCGATTTTTTAATTCCAGCAGGCCAACGACACGGCTGCCAAGTGTGAGCAAAGATACCAGCTTTCCTGTTTCCAGCTTATGAACATCGTCCGCCCAGCCGGTCAGCAATTCGATGAGGTCATGCATTTCTCGCAGCTTGTCCTGCGCTTTGCGGTCGTCCTCGTTGGCGGGAGGCGCTACGATAAGATCACGTAAAACGCTCAGTGTCGGATCGATCTCACGCCGACGGCGCTGCTCGGCCAGCGTGCGCACGATTTGCCAGACGTCATCGGGGCTGGAAAAATGTTCGCGCCGGTCGCCAGGCACATGCTGCAGACGCACAAGTTGCCAGGATTGCAGCTCCTTGAGGCCCATAGACACATTGGAGCGCGAAAAATTCAAGGTTT
>DAOMCN010000278.1:0-1236 GCA_035427885.1 Acidocella sp.
GAACCGGCGGCGAAGATCAGCCGTCACCCGGAAATTTAGCGGGACGTTGTTTGCCTCGTCTGCGCCGGTATCGGCTGGCTTAGCCGACCTGGGCGGCATATTGGCAACCGGCGCGGCGGTGCCCTTCGTCGCAACTAGGCCGGTCAAATCAGCGGGTTTCTTTGTAGCCATATTAAACGATTTCCTTCTTTCTTGCTTTCGTCTTTTCGTTCATTCGTGCTTGCACGAAAACAAACAATTCCGCAATTTCCTGGGCGCTCCGCCCCTTGGGGTCGGTCTCCCGCACGGTGCGCCCGTCAACCATGCTCGCGGCATAGTCTACGCGGTCATGCACGATGACAGGGGCAACCACACCATGGGCAGACAACGCCGCCACCGCTTGCACGGTAAGCCGGGCCGTAGGCTTGGCCTGTGTGACTACGAAGGCGAAGGGCCGCGCCGTCTCCTGGGCAATGTCCACGGTACTGCCCACGGCGCGCAGATCGTGCGGGCTGGGGCGCGTCGGGATAAGCACAAGGTCAGCGAGCTTCACCACGTCACGAATGGCAGCGGTGATGGCTGGGGGGGTATCGATCACTGCCAGCTTGAACCCCGCCGCCGCTAGTGCCTCCAGCTTGGCCGGGAGGTCGGCTAGGGTCGCCCCCGCAAGGGCCGGGGTCTCTGCTTGGCGGGAGTTCCACCACGCCGCAAGCGAGCCTTGCGGGTCGGTGTCAATCAACACTGCCGGGCCTGCTCCCACCCGCTCCGCCTCAATGGCAAGATGCGCCGCCAGGGTAGTTTTTCCCGCCCCGCCCTTCTGACTGGCTAAAACTAAGGTTTTCATCGCGCCCCACAGTTAAAGATAACTGGCTTTAACTATAAGCAAAAAGCACGTAAGCACGCAATAGCGCTGTTATGACTGATTGCGCCGCCACGTCTCCACCTCGGCGGCGTAGGCGTTGCACCGGTAAACCGCGTCTCCCCTCGCCTTCAACTCCTGCGCCAGATAATCCGGGATGAACGCCGTTAGCTCCTGGTGCAGCACCCGGCAGAACACCACCAGCCGCCACGGGTTGGCCTCCTGGGCGCGCTCTATGGGGTCGTCGATCTGCAACCGCAGCCTCTCGCCGCGGAGTGTCCAATGTGCTGCCGGACACTTCCCGCACAGGCTCGGCATGGGGGCGGGAGTATCCCCGCCAACATGGGCCAGAACCTCGGCCACCACCTCGTCATGATACTCGGCCGGGGCCTCGTCCT
>DAOMCN010000278.1:1246-3135 GCA_035427885.1 Acidocella sp.
CGTGGTCGATCAATGTGATTTCCTCGTTCATGGCTTACCTCAACAGCCCCAGGCCAAGGCTTAGGGCGCGCTTCTGCTCGGTCTGCTGGCGCTGCTGTGCGTGGATGGCTTGCAGCGTCGGGCGGCGCTGCTGCTGCCCCTGTTGCGGCCCCTGCTGCTGGCGCTTGGCCTCTAGGCTGCGCTGCATCCGGGGATCTTCAAACCGCAGGGACAAGCCCCGCTCTGCCGCCACATCAACGCACCGCGCCTTAAAAGCCTCGTTCCCGGTCATCGCCACATTCCCCCCCCTCTTCTCGGCCTGTAGGCCCATCGCCAGGGCAAGGGCGCGATTGTCAGCCCCTCGCCCATCCACAAGCTTGATAGTTGTTCCCTTGTCGATCACAGCGGCCTTGCCGTCGATCTTGTATTCGACCCCGCCGAGGAACCACCGCCGCCGCCAGTCCACGCCAGCCGTAGCCCCCTCGTTGCGTGTCGGCTGGCGGGCGTCGCTCCGCTCCAGCTTCTGCCGCTGTCCCTCGGGCGCGCGCTCCTTGGCGTACTGCCAGCCCCTTAGCTGCCCCTGGGCGGCGCGGTCGCCTTCCTGTGCCTTGTCCGTCACCCAGGCTTGCCAGGACGGCGGGCGGGCGCTCTGCCGCTCGGCGGCAAGCTCGACCCGCAGCTGGTCGCGCTTCTCCATCGCCCGGAACGCGGCCACGCTCTCCTTGGCAAGCCGGGCATTTGAGCCGCGAGATGTGCGCGCCCTAATTTCCTGGCGCTCGGCCTTTAGCTCCGCGTTGATCCGCCGGAATCCGTCCTTGATGACCTCCGGGGCGGGGGGCTTGTGGCTGCGCGTCCAGTCGCGCTTTTCGTCCTGGTATCGCTCCCAAAGTGCCGCCCGTTCCTTCGCCCGCTCCTCGCGCCTGGTTGCGCGCTTCTCGGCCGCCTGGTCGCCGCGTCCATGACCAGGCTGCGCGCGCTCGGCCTTCGCCGGCTCCTTCATGGGTGAATATTCGGCCTGCTGCGCGCCCCTCGCCGGCCCCGCCCATTCCCCCAGGCTTTCCAGCCGCGCCCGCGCCTCGCGCCCCGAGAACACGCCGCGCAGGGCGTTTGACGCCTTGGCGTGGGTGGTGCCGTCGCTGACGGTGTAACCCCCCTTTTCCCCCCGGTGCAGTTCCAGCCCGTGCCGCCCTAGCGCGCTCTGCACGTCACCCCAGCGCGCCCCGCCGTCCTGCAAAAGCTCGCCAAGCTCCCGCGCCACGCCGGAGCGTTGCACGTAGCCGGTCAGGCTCTCGGCGGTCTGGTGCGCCTCCATGCGCGCCGCCGGTTCCGGCACGCGCTGCGCCGCCAATTCCGCCGCTGGGGTCGGCACCGCTCGGCCTTGCTCTTCGTTCCACGTCATCAGCCCCCGCGTCTCGGCCCAGCCCTGCGCCGCCTCGATCTCCCGCGCCGCCTTGTGCAAACTGCGCTGGGACCATGCAGGCGAGACGGGCCGGGCCGTCTCGGGGTCCACGCGGTTAATCAGCACATGCAAATGATCGTGGTCCGTGTCCTTGTGCAGCACGGCAACCCACTGGTGGCCGCTCATGTCTCGCCCGTCGCGGTCCTGCATGTTGACCAACACCCGCGCCACCGCCTCGCGCTGCTGTGCCTCGGTCGGATGCTCGCCCGATTGCCACGCAAGCACGACATGCAAGGCAGGCTCTTTGCAGCGCGGGGCCTCATGCGCCACGGCCTCCATCTCTACCGCTGCCGTCTCCGCACTGAGGACGCAATCAGCCGCCAGCATCGCCCCGCGTTCGTGCGCGGGCTTGTTCTCAATGTATTCGGCAACACGGCCAAACACCGCGCCACCCTTGGCGCGCACACCGCCACCGCCCGCCGTAATGATTTTGCCAATCATGGGGCAAGCC
>DAOMCN010000279.1:0-3118 GCA_035427885.1 Acidocella sp.
GAACGCATGATCGAGGCGGGGCTGAGCCGGGCACGGCGCGCGGAACTCATCGATAAGGCGGCAGCGGCGGCGATATTGCAGGCGGCTTTGGATTTGATAAGGAAGTAAGCGGCCGCTTTTTAAAAAAAGCGGCGCAAAAATTTTTGATAGTTGGGTCATGGGCGTTAACGGCGCCAACGCCCATGACCCAACGTGCAAAAGTTTTTTGCGCGCTTTTTTTCAAAAAAGCGCTGCTGACTTACACTACAAAACTTACACTACAAAAAAACGGCGGTGCATTGCTGCCCCGCCGCATTCATTCTAACCAGAGGTGAGAATTATTCCTTGACCTTGTCCTTCAGGCCACCGACGGTGTTCTGCACCTTGCCTTCGGCCTTATCAGCCTTACCTTCGGCCTGCAGCTTGGAATCGCCGGTCACCTTGCCGGTGGCATCCTTGACGGCGCCTTTGGCCTGTTTGGCCGCGCCTTCAATACGATCTTTATCCATGGGAAATCTCCTTCAGTTTCGGCGCGTTACCGCGCCGGTCGCAACTTCGTCGCGTGGGCGTCGAAGTTATGGGGTAGCGGCCTTCGCCGCATGGGTGATGTCGTTACCGCCGGCGCTGATATCCTGCCCGGCACCCGCTGTGGTATGGCAAGCGCTCAACAGCGGCGCTGCGCACATCAGAAGGGCGAGGGTCGCAGCAAGGCGAGACGTCTTCAGCATTCGATCTTCTCCTGTTGAAGATGGGGCCGGTATTTTCGGCGCCGCATCGTTCGGTTCGTACACTCAATATCGAAACGAGAAGCGCGGATTCAACGGAACTCCGATGAGATTGCGATTTTGACAGGAAACTCTCATGAAGCTTCGGCAAGTGCTGCGTTAGCCAGTCCGAACTCGCGCGCCAGCAACTCATAGGATCGGCGGCGCGCTGCCGGGTCGGAAGCGGTGGTGGTAATCGCCATTTCCTGTACGCCGAGTTCCTGGCCGAGCTGGCGCAGCCGGGCGGCGATCTCCGGCGCGGTGCCGGAGAGCGCGCGCGCCTTCACCTGCGCCATGCGTTCGCGTTCCATCTCGGTGACCGGGAAGGCTGCGGCCTCCTCCGGGGTCGGCAGCGCGATGAAGCGGCCGCGGTCGCGCATCAGCCGGGCAATGGCGCGCGACTGGTAAAAATAATCCGCGGCCTCCTGCGTATCGGCGGCGAAGGCCCAGACCGTGACCGAAGCGTGCGGCTGGCCCAATAATTCGGATGGTTTGAAATGCGCGCGGTAGAGGTCGAGCGCCTGCTCCGCCCCGGCGCCGTCATTAAAAAAATAGGCATAGCAGTAGGGCAGGCCGAAATGCGCGGCGATCTGCGCGCCGTAATCCGAGCTGCCGAGCACCCAAAGCTCGGGCGCGTATGGCCCGGTAGGCTCGGCGCGCACGGTGCGGAACGGGTGGTTGGCCGGCAGCTCCAGCCCCGATACCCAGGCATGCAGATCGCGCAATTGCGCCGGGAACTGCTCGGCGGCGTGCGCGGCGTTGGGGTTGAGCGCGAAGGCGGTGCGCCCGTCTGAACCCGGTGCCCGGCCGATGCCAAGGTCGATCCGCCCAGGAGCGATCGCCTCCAGCACGCGGAACTGCTCCGCCACCTTCAGCGCGGAATAATGCGGCAGCATCACCCCCGCACTGCCGATGCGGATCCGGCTCGTGGTGGCGGCAATCGCCGCCATCAGTATTTCCGGCGCGGAGCCGGCCACGGCGTCCGAGCTGTGGTGCTCGGAAACCCAGAAGCGGTCATAGCCATAGGCCTCGCAGGCCTGGGCGAGGGCGATGCTCTCGCGGATGGATTCGTCGGGCGAGACGCCGCTGCGGACGGGGGATTGGTCGAGGATTGAGAGTTTCATGAAGCCTATATAGGCCAAGGAAGAAGAAGCAGCGCTTTTTGAAAAAAGCGCGCAAAAACTTTTATACGCTGGGTTATGGGCGTTGGCGTGTTTAACGCCGATAACCCAGCGTGGCAGAAGTCTTTTTGTTGCTTTTTCTTCGGAAAAAGCAGGGCTTGCTTGCTAAAAACTCCGCGACCGCAGCGTCATCAACTTCTCATCCGGCGCCCAGGCCACCCGCGTCGGCGCATCACCATAGAAACAGCGGGCGCGGACGGCGCCGCGCGGGGTCGCGAGCCGCACCTGCACCACCCGGTAGCGCGTCGATTCGTAGTTGATGAGCCGCACCAGCATGTCGGCGTTCACCCGCAGGATGACGCCGTGTACCTCGCTCCCGGGTGCGCGGCGCAGCGTCGGGTAGCGGGCGCCGCGCAGCAATACCCGCCGGTAGCCGGCGAGAAGGGCCGGTAGCGGCTCGGCGCGCACCGGTCTGCCGGCGCATCGGCCAAGGGCTGCCGGGTCGGCCAGGGTGCCGTAGAGAAACAGCTTCAACCGAAGAATTTCCGGAATTGGCGTTGCAGTGCCGCGTCCACCTTCGCCATGGAAGCCGCCACGCCGAGGGCGGCCATGCTGGTCACGCCATGCTCGCGGATGCCGCAGGGCACGATGCCAGAGAAATGCTCGAGCGCCGGGGCGACATTCAGGGCGATGCCGTGCCAACTCACCCATTTCGTCACCCGCACGCCGATCGCGCCGACCTTCTGCTCCGCCTCGCCATTGACGACCCAGATCCCGACCCGGCCCTCGCGAATTTCGCCGCGTACCCCGAACTCGGCCAGCGTCGCGATCATCCAGGCCTCCAGCCCCGCGACATAGCCGCGGATGTCGCGGGGTTTCACCTGGCCATGCGCACGGTTGAGGTCGAGCATGAGATAGACCACGCGCTGGCCCGGCCCGTGATACGTCCACTGCCCGCCGCGCCCGGCCGCAAAGCTGGGGAATCGCCCCGCCGCCTGCAGATCCTCTGGCCGCGCCGAGGTGCCGGCGGTGTAGAGCGGCGGGTGCTCGACCAGCCATACCAGCTCGTCCGCCTCGCCTTGCCGGATGGCCTCGACGCGCGCGCGCATGGCGGCCACGGCGGGCTCGTATTCCGTCAATCCGGGCTCGACGCGCCAGGTTGCCGCTGCTTCAGTCATGGTCTATAGGCTCCCCCGCCCCGATGCGGTCGTGGCGAAATGGTAGACGCGCAAGCTTGAGGTGCTTGTGGGGGAA
>DAOMCN010000280.1:0-3111 GCA_035427885.1 Acidocella sp.
CCTCCATCATCGGCATTTTGACAATCTCCTCGATTCAAAAATTCCTGAACGAAGGCGTCGCCGGCAATGTGGCGGTCAGCGACCGGCTGCGCCAGGCCGCTCGCGATGTGGCGATGCGCGAGGTCGAGCTGATCGCAAGCCTGATGGAAAGCGAGCCGATCGGCCTGCAGCTCGGCTTGATGGCGCATGGCGAACCGAACGGCCCGTTCACCTTGTTGCGGTCACGCGAACGGGCGACGCTCGCGATCAATCCCTTCCCCTCCGACGCGGCGCCTACCATGGCCTCCGGAGTGGCGATGATCACCGGGGCGGAGGACGCCGTCGCCGCGCATCAGCGCATCTCGGAACTCGCCTGGCGCGAGGCAATCAAGGGCGCGGCCGCCGCCGAGCGGGTTCGGGGGCTGATCTCGGCCGCGCGCGCGGGATGACCCCGCTGGTTTCGGTGAGCTGGCTGCGCGAGCGGCTCGGCACCCCGCAATTGCGCGTCGTGGATGCCACCTACTATTTGCCGAACGAGGCCAAGGACGCCGCGGCGCTGTTCGCCGCCGGGCATATTCCGGGTGCCGGCTTCTTCGATATCGACGCCGTCGCTGAAACCTCGTCCGGCCTGCCGCATATGTTGCCCAGCCCGGAGGTTTTTGCCGCCGCGGTCGGCGCGCTTGGCATCGGCAACGCCTCGCAAGTGGTGGTATACGACCAACGGGGCGTGTTCTCCTCCGCCCGGCTGTGGTGGATGTTCCAGGTGTTCGGGCATGACGCGGTTGCCGTGTTGGATGGCGGATTGCCGGCCTGGCGCGAAGCCGGCAGCCCCCTTGAAACCGGCCCGGCAACGAGCGTTCCTGCAAGATTTACCGTGGATTTCAGGCCGCATCTGGTGCGCAGCCTCGCGCAGATGCGGGATAATGTCGAGCACCGGCGCGAACTGGTGCTGGACGCCCGCGCCGCCGGCCGGTTCGACGGCAGCGTGCCCGAGCCGCGCCCCGGCATGCGCAGCGGCCATATTCCGGGGGCAAGGTCCCTGCCCTTCACCGCACTCTTGGAGAACCAGCATTTTCTGCCGCCGGCCCAGCTTGCCGAGACATTTGCCGCCGCCGGGGTTACGCCCGGCACGCCGGTCGTCACCAGCTGCGGTTCAGGCGTGACGGCGGCGGTGCTGACGCTGGGGATGGTACTGGCCGGGCTGCAGCAAGGCAGCCTATATGACGGCTCATGGTCGGAATGGGGTGCCCGCGCGGACACGCCGGTTGAGGTTTGAATGACGAAGAAATTTGAGACCGCACTCGTGCAGGGCGGGCGCGCCCCGACGAAATCCTATGGCTACGTCAACCCGAAGCTGACCCGCGGTTCGACGGTGCTGTACCCGGACATGGCGACCAAGCTCGCGACCGGCAAGCGTCGGCTGGAACCGGTGGAAATCTACGGCACGCTCGGCAACGACACGCATTTCGCCCTCGAGCGCATGATCGCCGAGATCGAGGGCGGCAGCCACGCCCAGGTCGTCGGCTCCGGCCTTGCCGCGGTGACCGTGCCTTTGCTCGCCTATCTGAAATCCGGCGACCACGTGCTGATGCCGGATTCCGTCTACGGCCCGACCCGGAATTTCTGCCGCGGAACGCTGCAGCGCTTCGGCATTACGGCGGAATATTACGACCCGATGATCGATCCGGCGGCGCTGCGCGCGCTGTTCAGGCCTGCAACCCGCGTGCTGTTCACCGAAAGCCCCGGGAGCCACACCTTCGAGGTGCAGGATATCCCGGCACTCGCGGAGGTCGCGCATGCGGCGGGCGCGAAGGTGTTCATGGACAACACCTGGGGGCTGCACCATTTCCAGCCGTTCCGCCACGGCGTCGACGTTTCGATCCAGGCGCTGACTAAATACGCCGGCGGGCATTCCGACATCATCCTTGGCGCCGTCTCGGTGAATTCCAAGGAGGACTGGCTCTGGCTGCGCGACGGCGCGCTGGAGATGGGGCAATACGCCTCGCCCGATGATTGCTGGCTGGCGCTGCGCGGGCTGCGCACCCTGCATGTCCGGCTGAAGGCGCAGGAGGCCGCCGGCTTACGCGTCGCGCACTGGCTGGCGGAGCAGCCCGAGGTCGCGCGCGTGCTGCACCCAGCCCTGCCGAGCTGCCCGGGACACGAATTCTTCAAACGCGATTTCTCCGGTGCTGCCGGGCTGTTCGGCGTCGTGTTCCAGCCGGAATACTCCGCCGCCGCGGTGGTCGCGTTGATCGACGCGCTCGAACATTTCGGGATCGGCGCCTCCTGGGGCGGCTATGAGAGCCTGATTCTACCGACGACCGGCACGATCACCCGCTCCGCCGGCACCGGCGTGTTCGAGGGCGAGATCGCAAGGATTCAAATCGGGCTGGAAAATGTCGAGGACTTGATCGACGACCTCAAGCAAGGGCTGGAAGTGCTAAGAAAAGCCAAGTGAAGTAGCCGCTTTTTAAAAAAAGCGGCGCAAAAATTTTTGTTATGTGGGGTCATGGGCGTTGGCGTCGTCAAAGCCCATGGCACCAGGCCAAAAGTTTTTGCGCGCTTTTTTCAACAAGCGCCGCTTAAACGTGAAAACTCTCGCCGCAGCCGCAGCGCCCCTTCTCGTTCGGGTTCTCGAAGGTAAATCCCGCCGTAAGTTTATCCGTTTTGTAGTCCATCGTCGTGCCGATCAGGAACAGCGTTGCCTTGCGGTCGACCAGCACGGTCAGGCCATTGCTCGTCACCACCTCGTCCTGCGGCCCGGCTTGCGGAACCCATTCCATCTCGTAGGACATGCCCGAGCAGCCCTTGGTGGAGACCGCGATGCGCAACAGCTTACCGGCCTCGCCACCCTCATAGAGTGCCCGCAGGCGGGTTGCGGCGGCTTCGGTCAGCTCCATCAGGGGGGGCAGCGCGCGGCGCGGCCGGGTATCTGACATGCTAGTGCTCATCTTCAAACTCCTCAAAACATATTGAGCGAGAGGCGGGCATCCTCGCTCATCCGGCTGGGGTCCCAAGGTGGATCCCACACCGTATCGACCGTGATATCGCCGACGCCGTCCACGGCTGCGATCGCGTTGCGCACCATCTCGGGCAGCTCCTGCGCGGAAGGGCAAGCCGGGGCGGTCAGCG
>DAOMCN010000281.1:0-3084 GCA_035427885.1 Acidocella sp.
CCTCGCCATTGGGATAACGGCGCAGCGCGTGTTCACCCTTGAAGCGCGGGCTTATCGGATTTTTCTCAAACGGATAATTGATGGTAGCTTTGGGTTTGAACACATACCGCAAAGTAAGAGCCATGCCGACGAGTATCTCGCTCAGCACCAGCCCCCACGCCATTCGTCCAAGACGCATCATGGGAAAACCTCAAGCATTGGGCAACCACCCGAAAATCTCCATCACACCGGCGACGAAGACGAGATAGAAAAGGGAGATCGGCAGAAACACCTTCCACCCCAGGGCCATCAACTGATCGTAGCGGAAACGCGGCAGCGTGGCGCGGACCCAGATGAAAGTGAACAGGCAGACGAGAATTTTTGCCAGGAACCAGAAAACGCCGGGCACCAGGGTGAACGGCGCGAAGGGGATGGGCGAGAGCCAGCCGCCCAGGAACAGCGTCGTCGTCATCGCGCTGATCAGGATCATGTTCGCGTATTCGCCCAGGAAGAACAACGCAAACGACATGGCACTGTATTCTACGAAGAACCCAGCGACGATTTCCGTTTCACCTTCGGCCAGATCGAATGGTGCGCGGTTGGTTTCCGCCAGGCCCGAGATGAAGAAGATCACGAAGAGCGGCAGCAGCGGAATGGCAAACCAGATATGGCGCTGGGCCATCACGATATCGCTCAGGTTGAGGCTGCCGACGCAGATCAGCACGGTCACGATCACGAAACCCATCGAGACTTCATAGGAGACCATCTGTGCCGCGCTGCGCAGCGCGCCGAGGAAGGCGTATTTGGAGTTACTCGCCCACCCCGCGATGATGATGCCGTAAACGCCCAGAGACGAGATGGCGAAGAGGTAGAGAATGCCGACGTTGATGTTGGCGACGACCCAATGCGCGTTCACCGGAATTACCGCCCAGGCCAGAACGGCAAGGCCAAAGGTAATCATCGGCGCGATGATAAAGAGGAGGCGATCCGAGCCGGACGGGATAATGGTCTCCTTGAACAGCATTTTCAGCGCGTCGGCGAAAGGCTGCATCAGGCCGAACGGGCCGACAACATTGGGGCCTTTGCGCAATTGGATCGCGCCCATCACCTTGCGTTCAAAGTAGGTGAGGTAGGCAACGCCGATGAGGAGCGGTACGATGATCGCCAGCGACTCCAGGACGGTCAGGATCAATATGCCCAGATCAGTTTGGAAAAAAGCAATCATTCCGCGGCCTCCGCCAGTGCCGGATAATGTGTTGCAACGCAGGCAGCCATTGTCGGGCTGGCGCGGCTGATCGGGTCCGTCTGGTAATAATTGGGCAAAACCGGCTGGAACGCCGCAGCGCTTAGCGCCGCGGCGCCTGCAGGAGGCGTCTGGTCCGTGCCTGCGAGGCGGCGGATCTCTCCAATCGTGCCGAAGAGGGGATACTGCTCTGCCAGATGGGCGCGCAGGTCGGCCAGCGTGTCGTAGGGTAGCGCGTAGCCCATGTATGCGCTGATGGCGCGCAAGATGGTCCAATCCTCGCGTGCGTCGCCAGGCGGCTTCACCGCGATTTGGCTGCGCTGGACGCGACCTTCGGTGTTCACGTAGGTGCCGTCTTTTTCCGTGTAGGCCGCGCCGGGGAGAATGACATCAGCGCGGGCGGCGCCGGCATCGCCGTGGTGGCCCTGGTAGACGACCAAGGTATCTGCGCCGATGGCGTTGGTATCTAGCGCGTCTGCGCCAAGCAGCCAGAGGACATCCACCCCGCCGCCGAGCATCGCACCGGTGCTCTTACCGCCAACCCCGGGCAGGAAGCCGATATCCAGCCCGCCAGTACGGGCTGCGGCGTGGTGCAGCACGTTAAAGCCGTGCCAATCGGCGTTCAGCGCGCCGACCTGCGCCGCAAGATTCCAGGCGGCGGCGTGAATGGCCGAGCCATCTGCACGCGCCAAAGCACCTGCGCCGAGGAGGATCATCGGCTTGGTCGCGGCTTTCAGGACCTCGGCGAAAGGATGCGTGCCGTTCAGCAAGGCGCCCAAGGCTTCCGGCCCGTTGCCGATCTGGGTGGTGGCGTAGGTCAGGTCGTGCGGCTGGCCGATCACGCCAACTTCGAATTTTCCGGCCAGCCAGCGTTTGCGAATGCGCGCGTTAAGCACCGGAGCCTCGTGGCGCGGATTGCTGCCGATGATGAGCAGCGCGTCCGCTTCCTCGATCCCTGCGATCGTGGTGTTGAACAGGTAGAAGGCGCGGCGCGAGGCATCAAAAACGGCGCCGTCCTGACGACAGTCGATATTGGACGAGCCAAGGGCTGCGAACATTTCCTTCAGCGCGAGCATGCTCTCTACATCGCAGAGATCCCCGGCGATTGCACCGAGATGGTCAGGGGCCGTCGATTTCACACGCTTGGCGATGACGGCGAACGCTTCTTCCCAGGATGCCGCACGCAGCTTGCCGTTTTCGCGCAGCCAGGGGCGGTCCAAACGGCGACGCTTCAGGCCGTCCACCGAGAAGCGGGACTTATCGCCGAGCCATTCCTCGTTCACGTCGTCATTCATACGAGGCAGAATACGCAGTACCTCCGCGCCTCGCGCATCGACACGAATATTCGCGCCCACCGCGTCCAGCACGTCCACACTGTCGGTCTTGCGCAACTCCCAGGAGCGCGCCGTAAAAGCGTAGGGCTTGGACGTGAGGGCGCCAACCGGGCAAAGGTCGATAAGATTACCGGAAAGCTCGGAACTCAACGCCTTATCGACGTAAGTGCCCACCAGCATGTTCTCGCCGCGCGCTGTCGCGCCAAGTTCGGGAACGCCTGCGATTTCGGTCGAGAAACGGATACAGCGCGTGCACTGGATGCAGCGTGTCATTGTGGTTCTAACCAGGGGGCCCCAATCCGCCTGGGCGGCGGCGCGTTTGGCCTCGTCGTAACGCGAGGCATCCCGGCCGTAGCTTACGGCTTCGTCCTGCAAATCGCACTCGCCGCCCTGGTCGCAGATCGGGCAATCGAGCGGATGGTTGATGAGCAGGAACTCCATCACGCCTTCGCGCGCCTTCTTCACATAGGGGGAGTTGGTGTTGATCTTGGCCGGCGTGCCGTCCTTGTTGGGGAAAATGTCCTTGAC
>DAOMCN010000282.1:0-3082 GCA_035427885.1 Acidocella sp.
ACATCTGCGCATGCGGCGGCATCTCGAAGGCGCGGAACTCGACTAGGCCGCGCCGCCCGGAGGACGAATTCGGCGCGTACATCTTGTCGATACAGAATTCCGTGCGGTGCGTGTTGCCGGTCATATCGGCGAGAACATTGCGAAACAGCCGGTCCACCATCCACGGCGGCGTGTTGTGCTGATGCGCCAACTGCTGGAACGCGATCTCCAGCTCGTTAAGCGAATCCTCGCGCGCCTCGTCGATCCGTGGATGCTGGCTGGATGGCCCAATGAAGAGCCCGCTGAAGAGGAAACTCAACGCCGGATGGTTATGCCAGAAGCCAAGCATGGATTTGAGCAGATCGGGCCGCCGCAGGAAAGGGCTGTCCTCGGGCGTCGCCCCGCCCATCACGACATGGTTACCCCCTCCGGTACCGACATGCTTGCCATCCAGCATGAATTTCTCAGCCGACAGGCCAACTTCGCGCGCCACCTCGTAGAGCTGCGTCGTACGCTCCACGATCTCGCCCCAGTTCGACGCCGGATGAATATTCGCCTCGATCACGCCAGGGTCAGGCGTCACCGAGAAATTGATCACCCTCGGGTCCTCCGGGGGCAGATACCCCTCCAGCACGACCTTCTGCCCGGTCTTGGCTGCAATATCCTCGACCGCCGCCGTCAACTCCAGCCAGTCCTGGACATCGTAGAGCGGCGGATAGAACACATGCACAATGCCGTCGCGCGCCTCGACAGCGAGGGCGGTGCGCACCAGCCCCGGCTCCTCGCGCCCGACCACGGGCGCGTCCTGCGCCACCGGGCGGAAACCCTCGATCGAACTCCCCTCGGCCACTTCGCGGCGGCGCTGCATCGAATCGCGCTTAGGCAAGAGGGTGCGCGGAGCGAACGGATCTGTCTCAAACGCGACTTCCAGATGCTCCGGGTCCGCCCAGGGCAGACTTTCCAGCGGCAGGCGCAGCCCGACCGGCGAATCCCCCGGAATCAGGAACATCGCATCGTCGCGGAAGAACCATTTCCCGCTCTGCCACACCCGCTCGCCGTCCATCACCACCCGGCGCAGCGGCAGCACCGCGCCGACCGGCCTTGTCAACCCCTGGCCGAACACCTTGGCCAGACGCTTGCGCTCCAGCTCGTCGCCGAGCTTCGCGTCCTCGGCGATCACATTCGCGGGCAGGCGTTTTTCGCGCCATAGGTAATAATGGACATCCTCATAGGCCGGGTTGACCAGCCCAGGATCCACCTGCAACCGCTCCGCAAGCGCCGCCGCAAATTTCGTCGCGTCCTGGGAAGTGGCACTGCCTGTATCGTCATCAGAGGCGAGCAGCGACGTATCCCGCCACACCTTCTCGCCATCGGCGCGCCAATGCGCATGGATCGCCCAGCGCGGCAGTTGTTCGCCGGGATAATGCTTGCCCATGCTGTAGGTCAGCGCGGCCCCTTTGGACCAGAGCGGGGTGAGCTTGCGGATCAGCCGTCCGGCATAGTGCCGCTTGGTCGGCCCCAGCGCGTCGATGTTCCACTCCGGCGCGTCGCGGTCCGTCGCCGCGACGAACGTCGGCTCCCCGCCCATCGTGAGGCGCACATCGCCCCTGGCCAGCGCGGCATCGACCCGCGCCCCCTGCGCCAGAATATCCTGCCACACGCGCGGCGCATAGGGTTTGGTCACACGCGGCGTCTCGGCCACGCGGGTGACTTTCATCTCGAATTCGAACTCGACCTCGCATTTGCCGACGCCGCCCGAAATCGCCGCCGCCGAGCTGGGGGAAGGTGTCGCCGCCAGCGGAATATGCCCCTCGCCCGCCATCAGCCCGGAGGTCGCATCCAGCCCGATCCACCCGGCGCCGGGCAGATATACCTCGGCCCAGGCGTGCAGGTCGGTAAAATCCTCGGTCGGCCCGGCAGCGCCGCCATCGACCGGCTTCTCATCGGCGACAAGCTGGATCAGATAGCCCGAGACAAACCGCGCCGCGAAGCCCAGATGGCGCAGCAAATTGACCAGCAGCCACGCCGAATCCCGGCACGATCCCTTGGCCTTGGTCAGCGTCTCTTCCGGCGACCACACGCCCGGCTCCATGCGCACCACATACGCCGTGCGCTCATGAATCTGGCGGTTGACCAGCACCAGGAAATCGATGGTACGCATATCCTTCTCAGGCTGCGCTCGGTGCACATCGCCGATCAGCGCCTGCAGCTTCTTGCCCGGATGGCGCAGCACGCGAAACGGCGCCAGCTCCTCGGCCAGGACCTCGTCATACTTGAACGGAAACGTCTCCGCCTCCGGCTCCAGGAAGAAGTCGAACGGATTGATCGTCGCCATATCAGCAACAACATCCACCACCACCTCGAAGCTCGTCACCCGTTCGGGGAACACTACGCGCGCCAGGAAATTGCCCTGCGGGTCCTGCTGCCAGTTCAGAAAATGCGGCTGCGGCGAAACCTTCAGCGCATAGGCGAGGATCGGCGTGCGCGCATAAGGTGCGGGGCGCAAACGTATCGTCTGCGGTCCCATCTCAACGGGCCGGTCATATTTATAGGAGGTACGATGCGTGATGGCTGCGTGAACGGACATGCAATCTCCTGGGTCTCCAACTGCCAAACAGCACGCGGCTTGTTATTTTGCAACGCAATCCGGCAGCCAAAAATCCGACGATTTTGCCCCCCGAGACGAAGATGAATTTCTCGTGGCCATTTACCGTCAACGCTACGCGGAAACTGCCCTAAAAAACGCCATCCCCTCGCGCTCTGGCGGCCAGCCTTGCCACCGCCCATACTGGTACGACCACCGACGCAATACGCCACGCCCAGGAGCCCTATTTTGCCACGCGACGCCCTCCCTCCCGCATTTGAGATCCTATGCCAGGACGGCGTGCCCCTCACCGGCCATCTGTGGCCGCGCCAAGGCGGACAATCCTCCGGCATGGTCATCCTCAACGCCGCGACCGGCGTGCGCGCGAGCTATTACCACCCCTACGCCCGCTTCCTCGCCGCGGCGAGTTACGATGTCCTGACCTATGACTATCGCGGCATCGGCCTCTCGCGGCCCAAATCCTTGCGCGGCTGCACCTATCGCTGGCGCGACTGGGGT
>DAOMCN010000283.1:0-3074 GCA_035427885.1 Acidocella sp.
AGGTTATTAACTCGGTTGTCGGCAGGTTCGGGGCGCAGCGAGACCGGTTGCTCGATATTGTCCAGGAGGTACAGCAGCGATGCGGCTGGTTGTCCAAAGCGGCGATTCGGGAAATTGCGGGGGCTTTGGGCATCCATGCCGTGGAGGTTGAGGATACGGTGTCGTTTTACGCCTTTCTCAACCGTGCGCCCAAGGGGCTTTACCATATTCGGCTCTCTAAAACGCCAGTCTCACTGATGCAGGGGGCGGCGCAGGTGGCGCGGGCTTTTGCGGCGGCGGCGGAGTGTGTGCTTGGTGGAACGTCGCCTGATGGCATGTTCACGGTGGAATGGACCAGCGATATTGGCATGGCGGACCAGGAGCCGGCGGTGCTAATCAATGGGGCGGTGCTGACCAAGCTTACACCGCAGGACGCGCCGGCGATTGTTGCGGCGCTGCGCGCGCGCAAGGTGGCCAATACGCTGCCGCTGTTTCCGGGGCGCGATGCGCAAGGGGCAGGGCTGGCACGGGCGTGCGTGGCGTCCAGTTTGGTGCAGCCGGGGCCGGTACTGTTTGCCCCGGGAGAGGCTGGGGGTGGGTTGCGCGCGGCGCTGGCGTTGGCGCCGGAGGAGGTTATCCAGGAGCTTACCAAGGCCAAATTGCGCGGACGCGGCGGGGCTGGGTTTCCGACCGGGTTGAAATGGAAATTATGCAGGCAGTCGGTGGGGGCGGCGCATCATGTTATCTGCAACGCCGATGAGGGCGAGCCTGGAACATTCAAGGACCGCGTGCTGCTGACGCAATCACCTGATCTGGTGTTCGAGGGTATGACTATTGCGGGGTATGCGCTCGGTGCACGGCATGGGCTGCTTTATCTGCGCGGCGAGTATGCGTATCTCTGGAGCAATTTGCAGGCGCTTTTGAATGAGCGGCGCACAGCGGGGTTGCTTGGCGCCGATATTGGTGGGCGGGCCGGGTTCGATTTTGATATCCGTCTTCAGCTTGGCGCGGGCGCTTATGTTTGCGGCGAGGAATCCAGCCTCATTGAATCGCTCGAAGGTAGGCGCGGGGCACCGCGCGATCGTCCGCCGTTTCCGACGGACCGCGGTTATCTGCATGAGCCGACGGCGATTGATAATGTCGAGACGTTTGCATGCGTGACGCGGATTTTAGAAAAAGGGGCGGCGTGGTTCTCTGGCTATGGTACAGTGGAATCGACGGGGACGAAGCTGATTAGCATTTCGGGAGATTGTTCGCGGCCCGGGGTTTATGAGGTGGCGTTTGGCATCACGCTGAATGCGCTGCTTGACCTTGCGGGGGCGGCGGACGTTGAATTTGTTCAGGTCAGTGGGCCTTCGGGGCAGAGCATGGCGCCGAAGGACTTTGGACGGCGCATTGCTTTTGAGGATTTGCCGACGGGCGGGTCGATGATGGTGTTTAACGGCAGCCGGGATGTGCTCGCGATTGCCTTGCAGTTTAGTGAATTCTTTGCAGATGAATCCTGCGGCTGGTGTACGCCGTGCCGGGTGGGCACAACGTTGCTCAAGAAAGAGCTTGAAAAGATCATCAATCGTCGTGGGACGTTGGCGGATGTTCGCGCGCTGGAGGCGTTGGGCAATACGGTGATGCGGATGAGCCGTTGCGGTCTTGGTCAGACGGCGGCAAATCCGATCCTCACCACCATGCGCAATTTTCCGCAGGCTTACGAGGCGCTGATTCAGTCTGAGGCGTTTCTGTCGCGCGTGGGCTTGGGCGAGACGTTGGCGGAGGCGGTGGAGATTCGCGGGCGCGAGCCGGTCGCTGGGGAGCAAGGCGTATGAGCGAGGAGCGTTTCACCTTTACCCTCGACGGGGTCGAGATCGAGGCCACGGCTGGGCAGACGATTATCCAGGCCTGCGATGCTGCCGGCGCTTATGTGCCCAGGCTTTGTTACCATCCAGATCTGGAGCCGGCGGGGCATTGCCGGGTTTGTACCTGCAAGATCGATGGGCGGCGCAGCAGCACGTGCACCATGCCCGCGGCGCCGGGGATGGTGGTCGAGAACAACACGAAGGAGCTGAACGCGGATCGGCGTACGCTGATTGAGATGTTGTTCGTCGAGGGCAACCATTTTTGCCAGTTCTGCGAGAAGAGCGGGGATTGCGAGTTGCAGGCGCTTGGCTATCGCCTTGGGCTGGTGGCGCCGTCCCTGCCGTATCTGTGGCCCGCGCGGGAGGTGGATGCCAGCCATCCGGATATTTTCATCGATCATAACCGCTGCATTTTGTGTTCGCGTTGTATCCGCGCCTCGCGCACCGAGGATGGGAAAACAGTTTTTGGTTTTGAGGGACGCGGCTTGCATATGCGGCTCAATGTTGACGCAAAAAATCTGAGCGAGACGGAGATGGAAGCAGCGGATAAGGCGGCGCATGTATGTCCCGTAGGGTGTATTGTCCTCAAGCGCACTGGGTATCACACGCCATTTGGCCAGCGGCGGTTTGATCAGGCGCCGATTGGCCACGAAATAGAGGCCAGGCGCAGAAAGCAGAAGGAGTAGGCATGCAAAGGCAGAGGGAGAAGTTTTATGGCCAAGCCTAAACTCGCCACCTGCTCGCTTGCGGGTTGTTTTGGCTGCCATATGTCGTTTCTTGACATTGATGACCGGCTGGTCGAGCTGATCGAACTCGTCGATCTGGATAAATCCCCTTTGGATGACAAGAAGGAATTCGACTGCGTTGTCGATATAGGGCTTGTCGAGGGAGCGTGCGCGAATGAGCATGATGTCTATGTTCTCAAGGATTTCCGCAAAAACTGTCGCGTGCTTGTCGCGGTGGGTGCGTGCGCGATCAGTGGCGGGGTTCCGGCGCTGCGCAATCTTGTCAGCCTGCGCGAATGTCTGGAGGAGGCGTATCTCAACGGGCCGACGGTCGAGGAGGGAGGCATGATCCCGAACGACGAGGATCTGCCGCTGCTCCTCGACCGGGTTTATCCAGTGCATGAGGTCGTCAAGATTGATTTTTCCTTGCCTGGCTGCCCGCCTTCGGCGGATGCGATCTGGGCGGCGTTGAAGGCGCTACTGACCGGGGTGGAGCCTGTTCTTCCCTACACGCTACTTA
>DAOMCN010000284.1:0-3067 GCA_035427885.1 Acidocella sp.
GAGATGGAAGCCTGATAACGCAGCCAATGCTGCTCAGGAGACCGCTCCTACACCAAGCGGCGGCACACAATCGCCCCAAGGCCAGCTGCGGTTATCTTTCGCGTTGGGACATGTTCGTGCGCCACGGTTTCGATCCAGACGCCGATCTGAATCGCAATACTTTGGGTGTTTTCGAATGGGACAGGAATAAAGCTGAATTGATCCGTGAATTTGATCTTTATCTGCATTCGCGCAACGCGCACGCCAATAATATCTGAGCCCAATCGTTCAGAGTCGATTCTGTTGCCCGTCTTGCGCTCAGGCTGGCCCTGGGGTCGGCTTTAACCTTCGTGAAGGTGGTGAGATAGGCTTGTCTTCCCTCGCTTTCTCCGACTGACGTGCAAACGGCGCTATGCGTGTAGCGTCTTGATCAGCGCCTCGGCCTCTTCACGGTCCAGCCGCAGCGCACGGCGGGCTACATCCTGTGAAAACCCTCCGCGCGCCATCGCTGCCAGGATTTTCAGCTCCGGTGCCTCGCCAAACGGCCCCGCCCGTCGCCGCCGCAGATAGGCGCAGGCCGCCGCCAGTTCGCGGTCCGGATCCTCTTCTAGCCTCGCCCCCACGACGCCCTTCGCCGCAAGATACGCCAGTGTCGCCCTGCGGGATTTCCCTTCCCGTGTCAGCCGTTTGGCGCGCGAGGCAGCAAAAGTGTCGTCATTCACCGCGCCCAGATCCCTCAGCCGCGCGATCACCCCTGGAATTGCTGCCTTCGCCTGCCGTGCCGCCTGCGCGGTCTCCTCCGGCTCGGCGTCCTCCCCGGCGTAAAGCCGCGTCCAGCGATCCACCTTACGCGCCAACACTCGTGCCAGCCCGGCCTCTGTTGCCGCATAGCGTGCCAGATGGTTCAGCGCCGCCTCGTATAATTTTGCTCCATCGGGCGGCTTTTCTGTCATAACCTGCAGTTTTGCTCTAACAACCGCGCCTGACAAGCGTCTACCACTTGTCACCTCACCCCACACCCCCTATAGGACCCCCTTCACCGTAAAACGTGAAGCGTGCGCGCGCGGGCCGTTAGGCATGCCCCGCCGCCGTCCCGATGTCCGGGGGCCCCGATGCGTAGGGGAGTAGTGAGTAGGAGACAAAAATGCCGAAGTTAAAGACCAAGTCATCGGTCAAAAAACGCTTTAAGATCACGGCCACTGGCAAAGTGCTCGCCGGTCCAGGTAAGAAGCGCCACAACCTGATGGCCCGCAGCCAGAAATCGAAGCGCCAGAATCGTGGCAGCCAGACACTGACCCATGCTGACGGCATCACCGTCAAGCAATGGGCACCGTACGGCATCGCGTGAAGGGAGCAGATAAATGGCACGTGTAAAACGGGGCGTCACAACGCATGCCCGTCATAAAAAAGTTCTTGAGCAGTCGAAGGGTTTCGTCGGCCGCTCGTCTACCAACTACCGCATCGCGCTGGAACGGCTTGAGAAAGCCCTGCGTTATGCTTACCGTGACCGCCGGGTTAAAAAGCGCGAGTTCCGCTCGCTCTGGATCCAGCGTATCAACGCCGCCGTGCGCGAATATGGCCTGACCTACAGCCAGTTCATCTTTGGCCTTAAGCAGGCTGGCCTGGAGTTGGACCGTAAGGTTCTCGCGGCCATCGCGTATGACGACGCTGCGGCGTTCGCGGAAATCGTCCAGGCTGTGAAAGCCGTCGGCACCGCCGAATAAAAACTGTCTCTTGCGCCATATCCGGCGGGGCTGCATGCTCCCGCCGGATATGAACGCATCAGGAAGCCTCCCCGAATTTTTGGCCAACAGCGCCGATTTCCTGACCGCGCATGAGCGCGAGCAACTCTGGGACGCGGCCCTCGTTATGGTCGATTCCCGTGGCCTGATTCTGCGTCTGACCGCCGTGTTTGGTCGTCGCGTCCAATCCTTACGCATCAGCCTCCAGAAAACCGGCGCCCATTTTGGCGGCGAGGTCTGGGAGCATATCACCCACCGCGCTCAAGACGCGGTGGAAGACACGCTTTGGCACAGTTTCAGCCTCATCAGCTTTGGCCTGTCTCCCAATCCCTCCGCCGAATCTGCCAGCCCAAACCATACCCACCGCGTCGCCACCGCCCTCAGCGGCGCCGCCTCTGGCTTCATCGGTTTGCCTGGTGTGCTGTTCGACATCCCCTTCACCACCGCGACCATCCTACGCTCCATCGCCGAAATTGCCCGCGATGCTGGTGAAGACCTTGCTACAGAAGATGCTCGCCGCGCATGCCTGGAGGTCCTGGCCTTCGGCGGCCCCGGCCCGCCCGACGACGAAAACGAAATCGGCTACTGGGCAACGCGCGCGGGCATGAACCACTTCACCATCAGCCTTCTGATCAAGAGTGCCGCCGCCCGTTTTGGCCTTGTTTTATCCGAGAAACTCCTAGCCCAGACCGTCCCGGTCGCCGGCGCGCTGGCAGGTGGCGCACTCAACTACGCCTTCACAAGCTACTACCAGGACATGGCGCGCGTCACTTTTTGCCTGCGTACTCTGGACCGGCGCACGGGCGAACCGCTCGCCGTGCGCCAGTATTTTGCAGTCCTGCTGAAGGCAGCCCGGGGGCGCCGCAGAATCACGCGCCGCCGCACCCCCGAGCCTGTCTATCTGCCGTGTTGAAGCAACGGCCTACTTAAATTCGAGCAGTTCGACGTCGAAAATCAGCTTCGCGCCCGGCGGGATCACGCTTCCCGCACCACGGGCGCCGTAGCCATGCTCAGCGGGAATAATCAGCGTCCGCTGCCCGCCGATCTGCATCGTGGCGACGCCCAGATCCCAGCCCGAGATCACCTGCTGCACACCGAGCTTGAAGGTAAACGGCTGACCCCGGTCGCGTGACGAATCGAATTTCTTCCCCTTGGCCCCGTTGTCATCCAGCCAGCCGGTATAATGCACAGTGACCATCTGGCCTTTCTTCGGCATCTCCCCCGTACCGACCACATGGTCCTCGTATTGGACGCCGGATGGCATGGTGTTGATCTTGCTTTCGGACATGGTCTTGTCTCCCATAGACGGTTATTTACCCCGCCTGGGTAATCAATAAATTACGCCC
>DAOMCN010000285.1:0-3051 GCA_035427885.1 Acidocella sp.
GCACACACGCTTTCCAAGCGTGCGCCTTAAGCCGCTCGGCCATCTCTCCAGCGCGGGGGCCTGCATAGCCATTCCGGCGGACAAGCTCAAGCCTCGCCGGCATCGGCTCCTTGGGCTCCTTCGGCCGCGTCGTCGGCACCGTCGCCGTCGTGGCGCAACCGGCAGAAGGTGGCGTACCGGCCGAGCACGTCGCGCAGGTCGCCGGCATTGGCGATGTCCCGCTCGGCATCCGCGCGGATCAGATCGGCATGGCGCTGCAGCCCGGCGTCGCGCGTCGCATTCCGCTCGCAGCTGCGCGCCGCCGTCAGCACCTCCAGCATGCGGATCAGCACGGCGATACTGCCGGCGGCGTTCTGGCGGATCAGGTGGAACATCGTGTCCAGCAGCCCGTCATAGTCGACGGCCGGGATCGTCAGGGCGACGCGCCCGTCGCGGCGTGAAACCCCGGTCGGCAGGTGGCGCGGCGCCAGGCGGCACAGCGCCGCCCCCAGCGCGTCCAGCACGTTCATCGCGGTGTGCGGGTCGTTGATCCCGGGGGAGAGGGCGCGCACCGCCACCTCGACCAGCTGGCGGGCGGCGTATTCGAGGTCTTCGGAGCTGATCCGCTGCTTGCCGAGCGCCGTCGCATCGCGGATCGCGGCCTCCACGCCGTCGACCTGCGGGATCACCTGGGCGATCGGCGCGCCGGGAAACACATAGTCGCCGGGGCGCACCAGCAGGCGGATGGCGACCTGCCGGTCGCCCGCCCAGTCGGCCAGCCCGGACTCGTCGAGATGCTGCAGATAGCCCTGGCGCTCGTCGCGCACCGGCTGCGCCAAGGTCCAGTAGGCGGCGGGCGGCGGCGCTTCGCCGGGCTCCTCCTGGGTCAGCCGCTGCAGGGCGGCCTGCATGTCCTCGCTGACCAGCACGACGACGGTTTCGACATTGATCCGCCCCGCCATATGCCCGACGAAATAGACCAGCATGCCGACGCAGCCGATCGCCAGCCAGATGCCGAGGCTGAGCGCCAGATGCGGGATGAAATCGCCCTCATCAGCCGCCCGCACCGTGCGCAGCACCATCAGCGCGTAGGCAAAAGTCCCGAGGAAGGCGCCGAGGGTGACCTGGTTGCCGCGGTCATGGGTGAAGTTGCGCAGCAGCCGCGGGCCCATCTGGCCGGAGGCGAGGGTGAGGGCGGCGATGGTAATGGAGAATACCGTACCGGCGACGCCGATGGTGGAGGAGGCGACGGCACCCAGCAGGGTGCGGGCCCCGGTCCCGCCGCCGTTATAGAGCCAGGCGCTGTTGACCATCCATTTCGGGATCAGCCCGGTACGGTCGATCGCGACGGCGCCGGCCGAGGCTAGAATGCCGCCCAGCACCATCAGCGCCGGCACGACCCAGAAAGCGTCGCCGAGCGCGCTCCAGAATTGGCGAAGCCTGGCCTTCACCTTGCGGGCCGCGGCCGGCGGCGCGCGTTACGCATCCATCTTCAGCGCGGCGAGGAAGGCGCTTTGCGGGATTTCCACCTTGCCGAACTGGCGCATGCGCTTTTTGCCTTCTTTTTGCTTATCCAGCAGCTTGCGCTTGCGCGAAATATCGCCGCCATAGCATTTGGCTGTCACGTCCTTCGACATGGCGCTGATGGTTTCGCGCGCAATCACCCGGCTGCCAATGGCGGCCTGGATGGCGATTTTGAAGAGTTGCTTGGGGATGAGGTCTTTTAACTTGCCGCAGATCGAGCGGCCACGGGATTCTGCGGCTGAGCGATGGGCGATGAAGGAGAGGGCGTCCACCGGCTCCAAATTCACCAGAATCGAGATTTTCACGAGATCAGCCTCGGCATAATCCTCAATTTGGTAGTCAAAACTGGCATAACCACGGCTGATTGATTTCAGGCGGTCATAAAAATCGAACACCACCTCGTTCAACGGCAGGCGGTACACGGCCATGGCGCGGTTGCCCACATAGGTCAGGTCGGCCTGCTGGCCGCGGCGCTCGTTGCACAGGGTCAGCACCGCGCCGAGGTAATCATCGGGCACCATGATGGTCGCGCGGATCCAGGGTTCCTCGATATGGTCGATCACCGAGCCATCCGGCATGTCGGACGGGTTGTGCAGCAGCTCCATCTCGCCGTTTGATTTGAAGATTTTATAAACCACGGAGGGGGCGGTGGCGATGAGGTTGAGGTCGAACTCGCGGGATAGACGCTCCTGGATGATTTCCAGGTGCAGCAACCCCAAAAACCCGCAGCGATAGCCAAAGCCCAACGCCGCCGAGGTCTCGGCCTCATAATGGAAGCTGGCGTCATTCAGGCGCAGTTTGCCCAGACTATCGCGCAATTTTTCGAAATCATCGGCATCCACCGGGTACAGCCCGCACCACACCACCGGCACCGAGGGCTTGAAGCCGGGTAAGGCTTCGGCGGCGGGGGAGCGGTCATCGGTGATGGTATCACCCACTTTGCAATCGGCCACGGTTTTGATGGCGGCGGTGATGTAGCCCATCTCGCCCGGCCCGAGTTCACTTACCGGGCGCATTTTCGGGGTGAACACACCTAGCTGTTCGATCGGGTGGACAGCGCCGGTTGCCATCATCCGGACCTTCTGGCCGCGGCGCAGCAGACCGTTTTTAACGCGCACCAGGGTAACCACGCCAAGATACTGGTCGTACCAACTATCGATCAGCAATGCCGACAATGGGGCGTTGATGTCGCCGGTGGGGGGCGGCAGGCGGGTGACCAGGGCTTCCAGCACGCCTTCGATGTTAATGCCGGTTTTGGCGGAGATTTCCACGGCGTCCGAGGCGTCCAGCCCGATCACATCCTCGATTTGCTGCTTTACCCGTGGCACATCGGCGGCGGGGAGGTCGATTTTATTGAGCACCGGGACGATCTCGTGATGGGCATCGAGCGCCTGGTATACATTGGCGAGCGTCTGGGCTTCCACGCCCTGGGAGGCATCGACCACCAGCAGCGAGCCCTCGCAGGCCGCGAGACTCCGGCTGACCTCATAGGCGAAATCCACATGGCCGGGCGTGTCCATCAGGTTCAGCACATAGGTTTTGCCGTCC
>DAOMCN010000286.1:0-3026 GCA_035427885.1 Acidocella sp.
TGCCCTGCGCTGCGCCACGTTCAGCCCCGGCGCATTGGCGATCAACGGGCAGTAGGCGGCGACCAGATCGTTGGTTAGGTCTGCCTTGCTAATGCTGCTGTTGCCCGCGCGGATAGCGCTTGCCAGGGCGCGGGTGCGGTTGGGCAGGGTTTCCGGCGTAGCGCCGTTATAGATCCCCAGCAGGTTGTTGCCGGGATCGGCCACGGCCTCCGCGCCGCCCGCAGCGGAGATGTGCGGGCAGCCGAAGGCGTTTGAGGCCTGGTTGGCGCTCTTGGGCACATCGGCGATCGCGCGCAGGGCGGAGACATCGCTCGGGGCGGCGTCGGCGGTGGCGGTGTTGCCCATGCTGGTGCGCACGTAGTTGGTGACGTCCGCAATCTGCTGATCCGACATGCTGGTGGCGAAGCTCGGCATGGCCGGGCCAACCTTCCAGGCAGGCAGGCCACTCAGCACCGCGCCGATCACGTTAGTCGGCTGCGTTGCCATCACGGAGTCATTCCCTGCGAGGTTGGGCACCATCGGCGGCAGGCCGCCGCCGGTCTGGCCGTGGCAGGCGGCGCAGCTGGCGGCATAAACTTTGGCGCCACGGGCGACGGAGGCGGCAGCATCGGCCACGGCCGGGGTCGGCGGGGTGTTCTGCGGCGCGGTCTGGGTCTGCAGGTAGTTGGCGATGTCCACGTCGTCCGATACGGGGATCTGGCTGGTCGAGTTCT
Source organism: Acidocella sp. (assembly GCA_035427885.1). GTDB lineage: Bacteria > Pseudomonadota > Alphaproteobacteria > Acetobacterales > Acetobacteraceae > Acidocella. The sequence continues at coordinate 714 of DAOMCN010000286.1, forward strand.
TCACCACCTCGGCCATCGGGCCGAAGGCGGAGCCTTTGACCATGTTGCCGTCGTCATGCAGGTAGGCGACGAGGTCGGACTGGGCCCAGGCGCCGACGCCGGTGGCTTTGTCTGATGAGATGTTCGGCGCAAAATAAGCGTCGATCGGCGCGCCGGCATAGGCTTGCGAAAGGATCAGCCCGCTCATGATGTTGCGCGGGGTGTGGCATTCGCCGCAATGGCCCAGCGCCTCGGTCAGATAGGCGCCGTTTTTCATCGAGTCATTCCAGGCCGGGTTCATCTTCAATGGGCCGGCATGGAAGAAAAGGATGCGCCAGCCGAGTAGGACCGGGCGCTGGTTGAAGGGGAATTTCATCGTGCTCGGCACTTCCGGCGCGTTCACCGGGGCGAGCGAGAACAGGTACGCCTTGATCGCCATCACGTCCGCATAGGACAGCTTCGTGTAGGAGGTGTAAGGCATCGCGGGGTAGAGGAATTTCGGGAACACCAGGTAGGAGTGGCCTGGCGCGTCGCCATAGTGCAATGCGTTGTAGAAATCCCGATCCGACCAGTTGCCGATGCCGGTTTGTTTGTCCGGCGTGATGTTGGGCGTGGGCAGGCCACCGAAGGGCGTGTTCATGACCAGGCCGCCGGAGAAGGGCGCATGGTTCGGGCCGGTGTGACAGGGCATGCAGTCCGCTGCCTCGGAGAGGTATTTGCCGCGTGCGATCAGCGCCGCCGGGTCGGTCGGCGCGGTCTGGCTGGCGGCGGGGTAATTGGCGCTGTCATCGGCCAGGGCGACCCGGCTGGCGACAGCACCGCCAAGAACCAGGGCGAGCAGTGCGGTGGCGGCAAAAATCGGGCGCAAAAAACTGCGTTTCGGCTGAGCGAATGACATAAGCGATCCCACTGAAAATTTTGGCCCCACTATTTCGCTGAAATAAGGATTCTTTCAAGGGCAAAAACACGAAATCCCTCTTTTGTCCGCTATTTGTAAAGTTGCTCCGGGGCGATTTGCGGGGTGGACAGTTCCACCAAGGAGTCGCCGCGCAGGGCGGTGTAGAAGCAGCTCCGCCGTCCGGTATGGCAGGCGACGCCTTGTTGATCCACCTGGAGGAGCAGGGTGTCGCCGTCGCAGTCGAAGCGCAGCTCGACGAGTTTCTGGACCTGACCGGAGGACTCGCCCTTGCGCCAGAGTTTTGCGCGCGAGCGCGACCAGTAGCAGACTTGGCCGGTGCGCAAGGTCTCCTGGATGGAGTCGTGGTTCATCCAGGCCATCATCAGGACTTCGCCGGTATCGTGTTGTTGGGCGATGGCGGGGATCAGCCCGTCCTCAGTGAAGGTTAGTTTTTTGAGCAGTTCGTTCATGATGCTAGCATTCCGTTGGTCAGGCAGGTTTCATCGAAGCGGCAGACGATGCTTTCGTGGGTCTCGTGTGGGGTGGCGTCCGCGTAATCCACGCGGGTGATGAGGTCGGCGATGATGGCCAGGCGCGCGGCTTTCTTGTCCCTGGCGCGGACCACCATCCAGGGGGCGGCGGCGCTGTCCGTGGCGCGGAGCATGGTGTTGCGCGCCTGGGTGTAATCGTCGAAATGCTTTAGCGCTTTTTCGTCGATCGGGCTGATTTTCCACTGTTTCAGCGGGTCGGTGTGGCGGTCTGCGAGGCGCTTTTTCTGCTCCTTGCGGTCGATGTCGAGGTAATACTTGATCACCGTGATGCCCGATTGCGCCAGCATGGCTTCGAAGGCGGGCACGTTGTGCATGAATTCATGGTACTCATGCTCGGTGCAGAAGCCCATGACGTGCTCGACCCCGGCGCGATTGTACCAGCTGCGGTTGAACAGCACGATCTCGCCCGCCGCAGGGAGGTGGCCGACGTAGCGCTGGAAGTACCATTGCGTCGCCTCGACGTCCGAGGGCTTGGGCAATGCCACGATGCGGATGTCGCGCGGGGAGAGGTGTTCGGTAATGCGGCGGATCGTGCCGTCTTTCCCCGCGGTGTCGCGGCCTTCGAGGATAATCAGGATCTTCTGGCCTTTGGCGATGACGTGGCGCTGGAGCTTGACCAGTTCGACTTGCAGGTGGTGCAGGTTTTTGTCGTAGGATTTATCTTTGGCCATGAGGGAATATAGGCGCAGCGCAGAGTGCTTGCCAAACTTTGAGCGAAATCGCGCTGCGGCGCGACAGGGGCGGGAAAGGCCGCTATGAAGCTGACGTAACGCTGGGGGATTGAGATGGTCTGGATGGTTCTTATCTTGTGCGTCGCGTTGGCGCTGGCCGCCGTGTACTGGCACGACACGCATCAGCAGCACCATACGATTTTGCGCAACTATC
>DAOMCN010000287.1:0-1558 GCA_035427885.1 Acidocella sp.
CGAATTCGGCGGCTGTCATGTTCCGGTGATGTCACCGGAGTTAGCGGCATCGCTCGGTATCTCCATCTGCTATCAGCACCCAACCATCCTCGATGATTTGTCGGTGCTGGAAAACCTGCGAGTGGGGCTGCCGGCGGATTTTTTTGCGGGCCGCCAGTTAAAGGATCAAGCGAATAAGATTCTTCGCGAGGTGGGGCTACGGCTGCCGCTGAACACGCGCGGTGAAAGCCTAACGTTTGCGCAAAAGCAGCTTCTAGAAATCGCCAAAGCGCTGGCAGTGAAGCCAAAACTTCTGATTCTTGACGAGCCGACCGCATCGCTCGACCAGGAGTCCACGGACATGCTGTTTACCCGCGTGCGCGCGGCGCTGCGCGATGGCACGTCGGTCATCTACATCACCCATCGCATCGCGGAGTTGCGTGAAATAGCGCATCGCGTCACGGTTCTGCGTGACGGCCGGGTGCGCGGCGGTGCCTTCGTGGCCGAGGTCAGCAACCAGGATCTGCTCGATATGATCGTCGGCCGCGCCCTCGGCTCTGCCTTTCCGCCGAAACATGGCGGGCCGACGCAAGACGTGCTGCTCTCCGTCAATTCTTTATCCTGCGCCAAATATTCTGATGTCAGCCTGGAAGTCGCCCGCGGGCAGATCGTCGGCGTGGCCGGAGTCGCGGGAAACGGACAGGCGGAATTGATGCGCGGCCTGGCCGGGTTGGAAGCCGCCCGGGGCGAGGTTCGCCTGGGAACACAAGTTTTGACGCAGGGGCAGTTGCAAAATCTGGCGGCGTTCATGCCGTCGGACCGTCATGTCGAGGGCCTTGCTGGCAGCCTGTCGATCCGCGAAAACGCCGCGCTAGGGGCGCTGGACCAATTCGGTGCCTTCGGGCTGGTCAATCGCAAACGCGAGATGCAGATGGTTGACGAAGCCTTCACCGCCCTGGCGGTCAAGGCGCCCTCCATGGAGGCCCCGGTGCTTGCGCTTTCGGGTGGCAACCAACAGAAGGTCGTCATGGCCCGCGCGCTGTTATCAAAGCCGCGCGTGATCATCGCTGACGAGCCGACGCAGGGTGTCGATGTTGGGGCGCGGGCGGAAATTTATCGCATCCTGCGGGAGCATTCCAATGCCGGCATGGCCGTCATCGTCAATTCCTCGGATGCGGCGGAGCTGGAGGGGTTGTGCGACAAGGTGCTGGTGATGTCCCGCGGCCGCGTTGTTCAGACGCTGACCGGTGAGGACGTCGTGGAGGCTCGCATCGTGGCCGCGGCGGTGGAAGCCGAGACGCATGTTCACGGTGCCGCGCCGGCACGCGGTGCCGCGTCAAAGTCCGGCTGGCGACACTTCTTGCAAAGCGACAATGCTCCCGTTGTCCCGCTGACCCTCACCGTCATTCTTCTGGCATTGCTCGGCTACGAGCAGAACACGCATTATCTCTCCTCCTTCAACATCAGCAACATCCTGCAGTTGGCGACAACGCTCGGGCTGATCGCGATGGGGCAGACAATCCCCTTGCTGCTCGGCGGCATTGATCTCTCCGTTGGCCCCATGGCGGGGTTCCTGGTC
>DAOMCN010000287.1:1568-3005 GCA_035427885.1 Acidocella sp.
TGGTCGTCGTTGCCTCGTTCTTCATCAACGCCGGCCACCCGCTGCTGGAGGTCCTGCTCGGCTTCGTTCTGCTGTTCGCCGGTGCCCTGGCCGTGGGCACGATCAACGGCCTGCTGATCCGCTTTGCCAACTTCACGCCGATTGCCGCGACATTGGCTATGTATATCGGCCTGCAAGGCGGCAGCTTCCTGCTGCGCGATGGCCCCGGGGGCTACATCAGCCCGGGCGTGGTAAATGTCATCTCCTACCAGGTCGGGCCGGTGCCGGTGGCCTTCCTGGTCATGTGCACCATTGGGATTGGCGCGGAATATGCGCTGCGCAAATGGCGTCCGGGGCTGGAGCTGCGCGCGGTTGGCTCGAGTGAACTCTCAACCCGGCGGATCGGCCTTAAGATCAGCCGGATCTATGTCGCCGGCTATATTGGTAGCGCCCTGTTCACCGCCCTCGGTGCGGTCACGCTGATGGCGCAGATCGGCGTCGGCGATCCGCAGCAGGGGGTCAATTACACCCTGTCCAGCATAACCGCCGTGGTCTTGGGCGGCACCAGCTTGAAAGGCGGCCGCGGCACCTTCATCGGTACATTGCTGGGTGCCTTGTTGTTGACCGAGGCGCTTAACACGGTCTCGTTCCTGGGGCTGGCGCAGACATGGCAGTATGTCTTCCAGGGCGCGCTCATCCTGTTCGCCGCCCTGATCTATTCGAGCGTCCGTGGGCGCTCATCGCGAACCTGATCACCACCGAAACAAAAAAGCCGGCGCAGATGCTGCGCCGGCTTTTGATGTTCGTGGACCGATTCAGCCGGGGACGAGGATGAAATCGAACAATGCTTGCCAGCGATAGGAAGCCTGCTCAGCGGGGGTGAATTGAGCGATGAGCGAGGCCTTCACGCCAAACACCGCGTCCGAGGCCAGATATTGGTCTCCTGCAGCAAAAGTGTGGGTAACAAGCTTCTCATAACCGGGTGCGGTGACGATATAATGGATGTGTGCCGGTCGGTACGGATGCCGGCCAAGCGCATCAAGCAGCTTGCCGACCGGCCCGTCGTTGGGGATGGGATAGCTCACGGGCTTGATCCCGATGAAGCTGTAGCCGCCGTCTGCGCCGGTGACGAACCTGCCACGGTTATTCCATTTCGGTTGCACGTCCGGCTGCTGTACGTCGTAGAAGCCGTCGGCGTTATCAGACCAGACATCAATCCGCGCGCCGCTGATCGGCCGCCCTTGCGTATCCAGCACGCGGCCGGCGAAGAGGCAGGGCTCGCCCTTGCCATCCAGGCTGATGGTCGCGCCCATGGCTAGGCCTGGCGGATTTTCCACGTAGAACGGCCCGAGGACGGTGTTCTCTGTCGCCCCGTCCGGACGGCGGTTATTGATCGCATCGACCAGCATCGACAGGCCGAGTACGTCAGACAGTAGGATGAATTCCTGGCGTTCTGCT
>DAOMCN010000288.1:0-2986 GCA_035427885.1 Acidocella sp.
GAGCGGCTTGCCTTCCTGATCGGCGGGGCGGCGGCGACAGTTTTTTGCTTCTACGCGGCGCAAAATGTCTATTATCGTGCAATTTTCATCCTCTTTACGCTCCCCGGCCTGTGGCAACTGACGCGTGGCCCGGATGCGACGCGGGCGCGGGGGATGCTGGCTGTCCTCTTCCTGCTGCTCTGGGAAGCGATCCCGCGCGACCTCCTGGCCGCTTCCGGGTATGCTACCGGCTTCTGGCTGATGCGCGAAATCCTCTGGTGGTGGCTTGTAATTCAACTTGGCGCGCTGCTCCTTGCCTTTACACGGCACGAAGCCGGGCGGCTGATCCGCGCTGCGCGCACGCAAAATTGACGAAGCATTGCCGAGTCTTTAACTTTATATAAGCCTTTTACGGTGGGAGTTTAACATGCGCGCCTCGGTTTTTGATAATCTGTTCGTTCTGGAGATGGCCAACAACCATTGGGGCGATCTTTCCCGCGGCATGAAGATCATCGCCGATTACGGCAAGGTGGTGCGCTACAACAACGTCCGCGCCGCGATGAAATTCCAGTTCCGCGATGTGGATAGCTTTATCCATAAGGATTTCCGCCACCGAACGGATATTCGCTACATCAAGAAAACCCTCGACACGCAGTTGAACTGGGCCGATTACCAGAAGATGACCGCCGCTGTGCGCAGCGCCAACATGATCTCGATGGCGACGCCATTCGACGAGGTTTCTGTTGAGAAATGCGTCGAATTTGGCATCCAGATCATCAAGATCGCCAGCTCCGACATCAAGGACTGGTTCCTGATCGAGAAAATCGCAACGACGAAAAAGCCGGTGATCATCTCGACCGGAGGGTCCTCCCTGCGCGATCTTGACGATATTGTCTCCTTCTTTGCCAAGCGCAATATTCCGCTCGCCATCAACCATTGCGTCTCGATCTATCCGAGCGAGGATTATGAGCTGGAACTTAACCAGATTGATTTCCTCAAAGCCCGCTACCCGGAAAATGTCATCGGCTATTCCACGCATGAGTATCGCGATTGGCGTGATTCGACGCTGATCGCCTACGCCAAGGGGGCGCGCACGTTTGAGCGCCATGTGGACATCGAGGCGGACGGCATCCCGGTTTCGCCCTATTGCTCGCTGCCCGAGCAGGTGGATACCTGGTTCAAGGCCTTCGCCAAGGCGGAGGAAATGTGCGGGGGGGCGGCGGGAGCCAAGCGGGTGCCGCCGGAGAAGGAAGTCGCTTATCTGGACGCGCTGGTGCGCGGCGTTTATGCGCGCCACGACCTGCCCGCCGGGCATATCCTCACCGATGATTCGGTTTATCTCGCCGTACCTCTGCAAAAAGGGCAAATTTCCTGCCGCGAGATGATGCGCGGCGAGGTGCTGCTCAACGCCGTTGGCAAAGATGGCGCTGTCGCCTTCACGAATATCGACAGCCCGTATGGCGCTAATTCTCAACTGGCGAAAACCATTGAGCAGCGCGGGATCGACCCGACGCCCGAGGAACCGGCCCGCATTACCCCGCGTCTGGTCTGAGCATGCGCGTCGCCGATTATATCGCAGCACGGCTGGTCGAGCACGGGATTGAACATGTTTTTGCCGTGACCGGCGGCGGCGCGATGCATTTGAACGATGCGCTCTCGCGCAACAAATCCCTGCGCGCCGTCTGCCTGCATCATGAACAAGCCTGCGCGATGGCGGCGGAAGCGTATTGCCGGCTGAGCGGACGGCTTGCCGCGATCAATGTCACCACCGGACCCGGCGGGATCAACGCGCTGAACGGCGTGCATGGCGCGTTTACGGATTCGATCGGCATGGTCATCCTCTCCGGCCAGGTCAAGCGCGAGACGATGGCAGGCAGCTACGATCTTCCGTTGCGCCAACTCGGCGACCAGGAAGCGGATATCATCGCGATGGTGCAGGGCATTACCAAATTCGCTACGGTGCTGCGCGAAGCGGATGATGTGCGCTATGTTCTGGAGAAGGCGCTGCATCTTGCTGGTTCGGGGCGGCCGGGGCCGGTTTGGATTGATGTGCCGATGGATGTTCAGGGCGCGCAGATCGATCCTGAGCGCCTGCGCGGCTATACGCCGGAGGCTGAGGCGTTTTTGCAAGACGATGCGCTGGTGCAAAAAGCGCAGGAGATTGCAGGAATTTTGTCCAGCGCCTCGCGCCCTGTGGTGATGCCTGGGACTGGGGTGCGGATCTCTGGCGCTTATGGGGATTTTCTTGAACTGGTCGAGCTTCTGCAATTTCCCGTCGCCACTGCCTTCAATGCGCATGATCTCCTGCCCGAGGATCATCCCGGTTATGTTGGCCGTCCTGGTACAGTTGGCGATCGGGGTGGGAATTTCGCAGTGCAGAATGCGGATTGCGTGCTGGTGCTGGGGTGCCGCTTAAATATCCGCCAGATCAGCTATAATTGGGAGGCATTTGCGCCCAATGCCAGGATTATCATGGTTGATGTAGACGCCGCCGAGTTGGCCAAGCCGACGCTGCGGATCAGCGACCCGGTCCACACGGATCTGAAACTTTTTATGCCCGCGCTGCGCCAGGCAATGGCGGGATATACGCCGTCCGCCGCCCAGCGCGATTATCTTGCCTGGTGCAAGGCGCGCCACCAGCGCTATCCGGTGGTTCTGCCGGAATATGCGGCGGCGAAGGGGCGGGTTAATCCCTATGTCTTTGCGGATGCGCTGTTCGACGCGCTGGACGAGGGCGATGTTACCGTTACCGCCAATGCCACCGCCTGCGTCACCACATTCCAGGCGGCGAAGCTGAAGGCGGGGCAACGGCTTTTCTCGAATTCTGGCTCTGCCTCGATGGGCTACGACCTGCCCGCCGCCATTGGCGCCGCTTATGGCGCGCCGGAGCGGCGGATTGTCTGTTTATCAGGCGATGGCAGCATCATGATGAATTTGCAGGAGTTGCAGAGTATCATCGCGCAGAAACTCAACATTAAGATTTTTCTGCTTAACAATGCGGGATATT
>DAOMCN010000289.1:0-2980 GCA_035427885.1 Acidocella sp.
TCAACGCCGCCTATCCACAGAATGTGTACGATCATTTTAACGAGATCCCGCCGCTCGTTGTGGCCACACTTACCTCTATCGAGGACCGCCACCTGCTGGAGACGCAATACCCGCAGCGCGATCCGGCCATTGCGTGGGATCGCTTTATCCTGGCCACAGGCGGCCAAATTGCGGGGCTGATCAACCGCAACTGGCAGCGCGGCGGGGCAAGCACCCTTGCGACGCAGATCATCAAATTCAGTAACTCGCCCAACGGTCGCACGGGGAATGTAGCGGAAAAACTGCGTCAGATGGTAACCGCCGCCGCCGCCGCCTACCAGAATGGCACCGATACGACGGTAGCGCGCCGGGGTATTCTGCTGACCTATCTGAACGAGACCCCCCTGGCCTCCAGCCCCGGCTATGGCGAGGTCATCGGCCTGCCCGAAGCATTATGGGTCTGGTACGGCACCAGCCTGGCCGAGGCTGACCGCGTGCTGACGCAGCCCGCCCAGGTCCCGCAAGCCCTCGCCTCGCAAGGAACCATCTATCGCCAGGTGTTGAGCCTGATTCTGGCCGGTCAGCGCCCCGCTTATTATCTGGTCCAGAACCGGGCGGCCCTGAGCGCGCTGACCAACGCGTATCTGCTCGAGCTTGCCCGTGACGGGGTGATCTCGCCCCGCCTGCGCGACGCGGCTCTTGCCAGCAAGCTGCAATTTCGCAACCGCCTGTCGCCGCCGCCCCAATTCTCCTTTGCTGACCACAAAGCCGCTGGCTGGCTGCAGACCGAGCTTCTCACCCTACTGAACCTGCACGATCTGTGGACTCTCGACCGCTACGACCTCACCGCCTATTCGACCATCGACGAAGCGGCGCAACAGCGGGTGACCGCCGTGCTGACCCGCCTTGGCGACCCGGCCTACGATCAATCGCTCGGCTTGTTTGGTAAGCTGATGCTCAGCAGCGGCAACAATCCCGCCTTGATCAACTGGAGCTTCGTCCTCTACGAGCGCGGCGCCGACGCTAATGTCGTACGCATCCATGCCGATAGCCTGAATCAGCCATTCGACATCAACTCCGGCGCCAAGCTGCAACTTGGTTCAACCGCGAAGCTGCGCACGCTGATCACCTATCTCGACATCATGGTGGCGCTGCACGCCCACATGGCGCCGTTGCCGGTACCCGCGTTGCGGCTGATCGCGGCAAGAGCGCCGGATAGTCTGACGCGCTGGGCGGCGGGCTATTTTGCCGGCGCCAAAGACCGCGCTCTGCAACCCATGCTCGACACCGCCATGCACCGCACCTATTCGGCGGCTCCGGCCACCTTCTTTACCGGCGGCGGCAAGAATTCCTTCGGCAATTTCGAACCTTGGGAAAACACGCTGCACCCGACGGTCGAGTACGCCTTCGAGAATTCGATCAACTGCGCCTTTGTCCGGCTCATGCACGATGTCCGCGATTATTACATCGCCCATAGTGGCACCGATGAGGGAAAGCTGCTCAGCGACCCACACGACCCTGCGCGCGCCTCCTATCTGAACCGTTTCGCGCAACAGGAGGGGCGCGGGTATCTTTATGGGTTCTACACCGCGTATCAAGGCCTGACGCCAACTCAGGCAATCGACAAGCTGGCGCGCCACACTGCGCCGCTGGCCAGCCATCTCTCCGACATTTTCCTGAGCATCCACCCCGACGCCCCCCCGGCGGCGATGACGGCGTTCCTGCAAACGCATATGCCGCCGCCGAGCTTCGCGCAGCTCACCCCCGCCCGGCTGGACAGCCTTTACGCGCAATTCAGCGGCGGGAAACTCTCGCTCAACGACGAGGGTTACATCGCCGGCGTGCATCCGCTGGAAATCTGGCTCGTCAGCTACCTGCAAGCGCACCCAGCCGCGACATGGGATCATGTCGCGGCTGCAAGTCCCAACGCGATTGCGCAATCCTATGCCTGGCTATTCAAGCCGACCAAAATATTCCAGCAGAATGTGCGCATAACCACGTTGATCGAGCAGGACGCGTTCAAGCGCATCTGGCAGGACTGGCGGCGGGTAGGCTATCCGTTCAATCATCTCGTACCCTCGCTGGGTACCGCGATCGGCGCCTCTGGTGACCGCCCGGATGCGCTGGCGGATTTGATCGGGATCATTCTCAATAACGGCGTCAAGATGCCGACTGTCGATTTGGATCGCCTCGACTTCGCCGACGGCACCCCCTACCAGACCGATTTTGTCCGCCAAGGCAAACCACAACGCGTACTCGACCCGGCGGTGGCGCAGACGGTGAAGCGGGCCTTGCAGGGGGTTGTTCAAAATGGCACCGCCGGTCTCCTCTCCGGGGTATACCGTGCACCCGATGGCGGCCTGATGGCGGCGGGCGGCAAGACCGGCAGCGGCGATAACCGCTATCATATCTACGGCCCAGGCGGCGCTCTGCGCGGCGAGCGGGTGGTGGACCGGACCGCGACCTTCGTGTTCTTCCTAGGCGACAGGTTTTTCGGCACGATAACCGCTTACGTACCCGGCCCGCCCGCGGGCGGGTTCAGCTTCGACAGCGCAATGTCCGTGCAGCTTTTAAAGGCGCTGCAACCGCAACTCGCCCCGCTGCTCTGGTCCCCGGCGACGCAAAAAAAACAAATCGCCCAGACCCCGCCACCCTAAACGCAGCCTCTCCCTTCTGTGAGGTTTGCGCATCAATCCCGGCAATGCGCTGGTATTGTTCATTTACAACCTCACTCGGACAGAGAGGAGCTACCCGGAAAGAAACTTTGAAGCTGGGAACACTGATGTGGGGTTGATGCCCGCATTGACTAAGGTCAAATTTTAGTTGCCTAAAAAATTTAGCCAACACGCCAAATCAGGTTAAATAACTCAACATCGCCCGTTCAACGTTGCGCCATCTCCACATGGATATCGCGTTAGATTTCAGAACGCTGGAACGTTTTTCCAAACAGCTCATCAATCGGTGCAGGCTTGTGGATCAAAAATCCTTGCGCAAAATCAAC
>DAOMCN010000290.1:0-2970 GCA_035427885.1 Acidocella sp.
GGGCGGCGCGCAGCACCATCAGTCCTACGCGACTAACGAGCAGGAAGGAGCGATCTAAGCGGCGCTTTTTAAAAAAAGCGCGCAAAAACTTCTAATAGCTGGGCCATGGGCGGTGGCGGTGCAAACGCCCATGGCCCAGCATCACGAAAGTTTTTTGGATCTTTTTTAAAAAAGGAACTGCTTTCTTACCCCTTTTCTGAGGACCCCATGGCAACGAACATCCCCGCCCACGCGCAGGAGCGTCTCAAAGGTTTGCGTTCCTCGCTGCATTCGACCGGCATTTTCACGTCCGATTTTTCAGTCAATGAATTTTTGCTGGTGCGCAAGGCGGGGTTCGAGCCGATCGGGCTGTGTGTTGGTACCTGCGTTTATCATGTCGGCATCCAGTATGGCTCCTGGTCGAAGAACCAGGAGATGGATGTGCTCTCGAAGGCGATGTACCATGCGCGCGAGCTGGCGATGTCGCGCATGCGCGCCGAGGCGGCGGCGATGGGTGCGGATGGCATTGTCGGCGTGAAGCTGACGATCAAACGGCTGGAATGGGACGAGCATCTGCTGGAATTCATCGCCATCGGCACCGGGGTTGTGCATGGCGAGGGGCATAAGGGCTTTCGCGCGCATGATGGCGGGCCGTTCACCTCGGATCTGTCGGGCCAGGATTTCTGGTCGCTGCTGCATGCCGGCTACCGGCCGGTGGAGATGGTGATGGGGAGCTGCGTGTATCACGTCGCGCATCGCGGATTGCTCTCCGGTCTGGGTACCGTCGGGCGTAATGTCGAACTCGAGAATTTCACCGCCGCGATGTACGAGGCGCGGGAGATCGCGGTCGAGCGCATGCAGTATGAAGCGGCGGCAGCGAAGGCTGAGGGCGTGGTCGGCGTGGATATTCATGAGGGCAGCCATGGCTGGCAGACCCATGTGATCGAATTTTTTGCCATCGGCACGGCGGTCCTGCCGTTGGAGCAGGAGATCGCACCCGAAAAGATTGCAGATCCCATCATGGTACTTTCGGTCAACGACTAGCCGCGATTTTAATGCCACGATAAGCGCTGCCGGCTTGCCTGCCTGTGATCTGCGCGCCACGTGCTGCTCACCATCCAGGAGGAGCGGAAGATGCGGGCAGTTACTTGGCACGGCAAGCAAGATATGCGCTGCGAGACGGTGCCGGATCCGCAGGTCCAGTCGCCGCGGGATGCGATCATCAAGGTCACCGCCTGTGCGATCTGCGGTTCCGACCTGCATATCTATGACGGCGTCATCCCCGGCATGGAGCATGGCGACGTGATGGGCCATGAAACCATGGGCGAGATCGTCGAGCTCGGATCCGAGACCAAGAACCTGAAACTGGGCGACCGCGTCGTGGTGCCGTTCACGATTTCCTGCGGCGAGTGTTTCTTCTGCAAGCGCGGATTTTTCTCCGGTTGCGAGCGCAGCAATCCAAACAAGCAGACGGCGGAAAAACTCTGGGGCCATTCGCCGGCCGGCCTATTCGGCTATTCGCATCTACTGGGCGGCTTTCCGGGTGGGCAGGCGGAATATCTGCGGATTCCCTACGCAGATGTCGGGCCGATCAAGGTGCCGAGCCACCTCACCGATGAGCAGGTATTGTTCCTCTCCGATATTTTTCCGACCGGCTATATGGCAGCGGAAAACTGCAACATTCAGGAAGGCGATACGATCGCGGTCTGGGGCTGTGGGCCGGTCGGACTGTTCGCGATCAGAAGCGCGTTTATGCTGGGCGCCGAGCGCGTCATCGCGATCGATACTGTTCCGGAGCGACTGGCGCTTGCAAAAGCCTCGGGCGCCATCACGCTCGATTTCAAAAATGAGGACATCTACGAGCGGATCCAGGATCTGACCCAGGGACGCGGCGCGGATGCTTGCATCGATGCGGTCGGGACCGAGGCGAATGCGACGGCGTCGGCCGATTCCATTGTCGACCGCCTGAAGGTCGCAACCTTCATGGGCACGGACCGCCCGCATGTGCTGCGCCAGGCGATCCATTGCTGCCGGAATTTCGGGACGGTCTCCATCGTCGGGGTCTATGGTGGGTTTCTCGACAAGGTGCCGATGGGCTCCGCGGTCAATCGCGGCCTGACCTTCCGCATGGCGCAGACGCCGGTGCAGTATTACCTGCCGAAGCTGCTCGGCCTGGTCGAGGAAGGGAAGATCGATACCACCTTCATGATCACCCATCGCGGCACGCTCGACGATGCGCCGGAGCTCTACAAGACCTTCCGCGACAAGCAGGATGGTTGCGTAAAAGTGGTGCTGAAGCCCAATTAGATTGCTCCCGGATTAAAGCTTAGCAACGTGGTTGCGCATTGATTATGAGGCTACGGGCACCAACTCTTGCGCAGTTCCATGGTTGCAGGAGTGAAAATGCCGAAAGATCCTACCGCACCGGCACAGGATGATGCTGATCTCCCGAATATTCCATATACCAAGACGCTGCAGGGCCAGCCTGCGCTGATTACCGGTGCCAGTTCGGGTATCGGCAAAGCGACTGCGCTTGGGTTAGCGCAGGCCGGGGCGGATATCGTCGTGAATTACATCGGCGATCCGGCGCCCGCGGAAGAAGTCGCGCATCAGATCGAAGGCTTCGGCAGCCGCGCCATCGCGCTCGAGGCGGATGTGTCGAAGGAAGATCAGGTTCAGGCAATGTTTGCCAAGGCGATCGATCATTTCGGGACGCTGCATGTCGTCGTCAGCAATGCCGGCCTGCAGCGCGACTCGCCGTTTGATAAAATGACGCTGCAGCAGTGGGAAACTGTCATCGGCGTGAATTTGACCGGGCAGTTTCTGACGACGCGCGAGGCGGTGCGGGAATTCAAGAAGCGCGGTGTGGATAAAGATGTTTCGGTCGCGGCGGGGAAGATCGTTTGCATGAGCTCGGTGCACCAGCAGATCCCCTGGGCCGGGCATGTCAACTATGCCGCTTCCAAAGGCGGGATCATGCTGATGATGAAA
>DAOMCN010000291.1:0-2951 GCA_035427885.1 Acidocella sp.
TTTTGATGAGAAGCCGATTCACGTTAAAGGTTCGGCGAACCTCTAACGATCGGGCTCCAGACGTATGACCGCGACGAATAAAAACACCCGCAAGCTTCACATTGTGACGCATGGCTGCCAGATGAACGTGTACGACAGTGCACGGATGGCAGATGTGCTGGCGCCACTGGGCTATGCTACCGTGGACACCCCCGAAAGGGCGGATATGGTGATTATGAACACCTGCCATATCCGCGAGCGGGCCTCGGAGAAAGTGTTCTCGGCGCTGGGGCGGCTGCGCGACATGAAAGAGGCAGCGGGCGGCACAATGATGATCGCCGTGACCGGCTGCGTCGCGCAGGCGGAGGGGGATATTCTGCTCAAGCGCGCGCCGTATATCGACCTCGTGGTCGGGCCGCAGGCGTATCACCGGTTACCGGAGTTGATCGCCCAGGTGCACCGTACGCGCCAGGCAGCGATCGATACGGATTTCCCCACCGAGAAGAAATTCGATTTTCTGCCTGATGCCGCGGCGACGCAGGGGGTGATTGCCAATCTCACCATCCAGGAAGGCTGCGATAAGTTCTGCTCGTTCTGCGTCGTGCCCTACACGCGCGGCGCCGAAGCCTCGCGCCCAGCGGCGAGTATTATCGCCGAGGCAAAGCGCATGGTGGCGTTAGGCACGCGCGAGATTGCGTTGCTCGGGCAGAATGTGAACGCGTATCACGGCGAGGGGCTGAACGAGGAGAACTGGACACTGACCCGGCTGCTGGCGGAGTTGGCGGAAATCCCCGGGCTACTGCGGTTGCGTTATACGACCTCCCACCCGTCAGACATGACCGACGAGTTGATTCTGGCGCATCGGGACAATCCGGCGCTGATGCCGTTTCTTCATCTGCCGGTACAATCAGGCTCGGACAAGATGTTGGCTGCGATGAACCGCAAGCATAAGGCGGATGATTTCCGACGCATCGTGGCGCGATTGCGCGAAGTACGCCCGGATATGGCGTTCACCTCCGACTTCATCATCGGCCATCCGGGCGAAACCGAGGCTGATTTTGCCGCGACGATGGCGCTGGTGCGCGAGACCGGGTTTGCGCTGGCATATAGCTTCAAATATTCGCCCCGCCCGGGTACGCCTGCGGCGGGGCTGCCGCAGCTCAATGAGGGGCTGAAGGATGAGCGGCTTTATGAGTTGCAGGCGGAGCTGCGCCGCCAGCAAGATGCGTTCAACGCCTCGACGGTGGGGTTGAGCACGCCGGTGCTGTTCACCGGGCTTGGGCGCTATCCAGGACAGATCGCCGGGCGTTCGCTCTATGCGCAGCCGGTGGTCGTGGAATCACCCGAGATACTGACCGGCGAAATCCACACCGTGAAAATTACCCATGCCAACCCCAACTCACTCTTAGGAAGTTTGAAAAAGGAGGTTCTTGCCGCTTGAGCCAGATCATCGCGTCTTCGGCTACAAATCCTGCCCCGCCCCCGCGGTCTCTCACCCTGACCTTTGGTAATAACGCGCTGCTGCCGTTGTTGCTTGGAGATCACGACCGGCATCTCGCCCGCATCGAGCAACGTCTCGGCGTAAGGCTGGCCTGCCGGGGAAACCGAGTTTCCATCACCGGCCCTGCCGAGCAGGTCGCCGCCGCCGAGGCCGCTCTGGCGGCCTTGTACCGGCAGCTGGAACGCGGCGAGATGATCGATGGGCCGAAGGTGGATGCGGCAATGCGGCTGACCGACCCAACCTCTGAGCCGAGGCTGCCCCTCTCAGACTTGCCCGCCATCCGTACCCGCAAAGGGGCGATCGGACCGCGCAGTGCGGCGCAGACGAGTTATATCGACCTGCTGACCCGCCACGAAATGGTATTCTCCATCGGACCTGCGGGGACCGGCAAGACGTATCTCGCCGTGGCGCAGGCGGTTGCGATGTTGACTTCGGGCAAGGTGGACCGGATCGTGCTCTCGCGCCCCGCCGTGGAGGCAGGCGAGCGGCTCGGGTTTTTGCCAGGAGATATGAAGGAGAAGGTGGACCCGTATCTACGTCCGCTCTATGACGCGCTGAATGACATGCTCCCAGGCGATCAGTTGACCAAGCGGATGACCACCGGCGAAATCGAAATCGCGCCGCTGGCGTTCATGCGCGGGCGTACACTGGCGCATGCGTTCGTAATTCTTGACGAAGCTCAGAATACCACACCGGTGCAGATGAAGATGTTTCTAACGCGCATGGGCGAGGGAACGCGCATGGTGATTACCGGCGATCTTACGCAGATCGACCTGCCCGCCGGGACGCGCTCGGGCCTGGCGGACGCGCTCGATACGCTGGAAGGGATTTCTGGTATTGGCGTAGCCCGCTTCGTCAATAGCGATGTGGTGCGCCACCCGCTGGTCGGACGGATTGTGGAGGCCTATGACCAGCGCCACGCCGCTGCCAAGGAGCATGCGCGCGAACGGCATGGGTAATATGGAACCTGGAAGTACCAGCCCCTACGGGGGCGTCGTTTTTATCACAGACCGGCGCTGGCATGTATATGTGCGCGACGTGGTGCGTTTGGTTGAACGCAGCCTGCGCATGGCGAGGTGCGAGGCCAACGTCGTGTTGACTGACGACCGCACCGTACAGCGCCTAAACGCCCGCGACCGTGGCAAGAACAAGCCCACCAACGTGCTGACCTACGAGCAGCCCCCTGAAATTTTGCTGGCGTTTGGCGTGGTACGGCGCGAGGCGCTGCGCGAGCACAAGCGCATGGCGGACCATTTAACGCATTTGCTCGTCCATGGGGCGCTGCATTTACAAGGTTATGACCACCACCATGTCGGCGAGGCGCGCGAGATGGAGGGCGAGGAAGCCAGAATTCTGGCCCGTCTGGGCGTGCCCAACCCCTGGAAAAACCGATGAACCGCCGGATCGGCCGATTATGGGGGCGGTTTACCGGCGGTGAACAGGCCGCGATGCGAGATTCCATTGCCGAACT
>DAOMCN010000292.1:0-2939 GCA_035427885.1 Acidocella sp.
CACTCGCGATACAGGCGGAGGACGCATTCGCAGAGCATTTGCCGCATCTGCCTTTCTACCGCGTCCCGCGCACCGGCCGCCGCTTCCAGGACGAAAAGCGCGTCACCATCGTCACGCTGCAAACGCTGGTGAACGAGTATGAAAAATACTCCTCCGGCTATTTCGACCTGATCGTCATCGACGAATGCCACCGCAGCATTTACGGCCAATGGCGGCGCGCGCTCGACCATTTTGACGGCATCAAGGTGGGCCTCACCGCAACACCCTGCGTCATGCAGGACGCGCCGGATGTGGACGACGAAGACCGCGCCGCGATACGCGACACGCTACGGTTCTTCGAGGTCAGCCGCCCGACCTACAGCTACAGCATGGCCGAGGCGATCGCGGACGGGCACCTGGTCCCGTACGAGATTTACCGCGCCATGACCGCGCGCACGGCCGCGACGGATGGCTTTTCGGTCGCACGCAGCGACATCGATTGGGCAGCCCTCGATGCGCCGACCCGCGCGGAGTTGGAACGCCTCTTCGCCGACCGAGACCCGATCATCGTCGATCCATCGGCCTTGGAGCGGAAGTTCACCATCCCAGAGCGCAACCGCGCCATGGTGCGTGAATTCCGCGAGGTTCTGGAGAACGGCTACACCGGCCCGAACGGCATTCGCCGCGCACCCGATTGGGGCAAGACCATCGTCTTCGCCGTCACCAAACGCCACGCGGAAACGCTGGCGCGCATGTTCGACGACGTGTTCGCCGACAAGAAACCCAGCCCCACCACACGCTATGCCGATTTCGTCGTCTCCGGCATGGGACCGGACGACAGCGTGGACGGCCCGGCCAAAATCAAGCGCTTCAAAAAGGAGGAATTCCCGCAAATCCTGGTCAGCGTAAACATGCTCGACACCGGCTTCGACTGCCCGGAGGTGCGCAACCTGGTGATGGCGCGCTTCACCCATAGCTCGATCCTCTACCAGCAGATGCGCGGGCGCGGCACGCGTCTGGCACCGGGCAAGGACCGCTTCACCATGTGGGATTTTACCGGTGTCACGCTCCGCCATGGCGACGATGAGACGCCCGGCGAGGGCGGCGTTGTTGTCGTGCGTGAAGGCAAGCCGCCGGCCGGCCCTTCAAGGCGGCTGCTAATGCTCGATGTGCATGACGAAATCGACCCCACAACCCGCGAATGGGTGACGGTGGACGAGACCGGTCACGCCTTCATGGATGTTGAGGAAGCCGCCGCCGAGGCGTTGGGGGCCGCATTCGAGACCTGGCTCAACAGACCGGGGCTGGCCGGGCATATGTTCAACGCCGATCAGCTTCGGCTGCTCTATCTGGTCAAGGAACAAATCCTCGCTAACGCGGCCGACCTCTCTTTGTTTGACAGCTGGCGCTTCGACAGGCCACCGCTCTCCATGAATGGCGGCTTCGAGCGCGCCCGCGCCGTTTTTGGCGGCGAGGCCGAGCTTGAGCGGATGCTCGGCAGTATGAACAACGCTGTGTTCGGCATATCCTCCGCCGGCGCGCCGGATTCGGAACCGGCCCAACCAGCTAAACCCCTGAACTAAAGGCTACCAATGCCCTTCACGCCCGACATGCGCCGCAACGTGGACCAGATCCGCGACTATCTCTATGGCGGCGGCTACCCGGACCCGTTATCCAACGCCGAGCAGCTCAGCTTCCTGTTCTTCTTCTACATGATCGAGGGCATCGACGCTGCCAATCTGCGCCAGGCCAAAGCGACCAAGCGGAAATATGACTCCCTCTACGCGGGTGAATGGACGCTGAAAAATCCGCTGAATGCTCCTAAGGAGAAGGTTAAAACGGTGCCGCGTGAGCGGATGCGCTGGTCATCCTGGGCGAATGCCCTCTCTGGCCAGCAGCTTGTTACCTGGGTGCGTGATGAGGTGTTCCCCTTTTTCGCCGGCATTGGTGACGCCTTTGGCATGAGCTTCATGGCCCAGGCGCGCCTCACCGTGGATGAGCCGACCGTGCTTACCCAGGTGGTCTCGCTGGTGAACAAGCTGCGCCTTGAAGATGCCGACCCAGACAGCAAGGGCGATTTGTTCGAGCATGTGCTGCGCCAGATCAAGCAGGCGGGCGAGCTTGGCCAGTTCCGTACGCCGCGCCACATCATCCGCGCGATCGTGGACCTCGTTGACCCTAAAATTGGCGAGACCGTGTATGACCCCGCCGCCGGCACGGCCGGGTTTTTGGTCGCCGCCTATGAGCATATCCGCCTGGCCAATTCCTCCGCCAAGGGCAGGGATGTGGCCGAGCTGGAGGGCAAGACATTCGAGCGCGGCTTTGGCGACAAGCTCAACCAGACCCAGTGGCACAAACTGCAAACCGGGACGTTTTACGGCAACGATGTTGACCCCAAAATGGTCAGCCTCGCCAGCATGAACCTCGCTTTGCGCGGCCTGCCGGATGTCCGTATCCTCAAGCGCAATGTGCTGACCACCAGCTTTGACCGGCAGATGAAAGCCGATCTCGGGCTCCCGCTCGACGGTTATGATGTGGTGCTGGCCAACCCGCCCTTTTCCGGGCGGCTGGACCGGGACCGCATTGTCGATGACGTCAAAGTCGGCACCTCCACGGCGACGGAATTGCTGTTTATCAAATACATGATCGATAATTTGCGCCCCGGCGGGCGTTGCGGGGTAATTGTGCCCGAGGGTGTGCTGTTCGGCTCCACCGGCGCGCATAAGGAACTGCGCCGTATTTTGCTCCAGAACAACACCGTCCAGGCCGTGCTCTCGCTGCCCGGCGGCGTGTTCCAGCCCTATTCGGGGGTAAAAACCTCCGTGCTGGTGTTCGCCAAGGGCGGGCGGAGCAAAAATGTGATGTTCCTGCATGCCAGCAATGACGGTTTCAAGCTCGACGCCAACCACGAGCAGCCGATCGAGGCTGACGACCTGCCCGGCCTGATCGCCGCTTTTTCC
>DAOMCN010000293.1:0-2923 GCA_035427885.1 Acidocella sp.
CCCGTAACGCGGCGGCAGTCTGTTCGTTGTCTGGCTGGCCTTGCTGAATGCGATCCTGTTTGAGCAGAGTATACTGGCTCTGCGGGATCGCTACGCCATTTACGATGGCAACGGGTTTGGAGGAAGTGGCCGCAGAGGAAACTTTTGCATCCGGCTTAGCGGTGGTTTCAGCTGCATTACAGCCGGTCAGTGCGGTAAGGCCTAAAACACAAACGGTAGCGGCAGTAATCCGCGACGGATAAGGACTTTTTCCCATGACACATCAGTTGACCATTGAGCCGCTGGGTGAGTGCATCGAGGTCGAGGATGGGCAGACCATCCTCGACGCATGCCTGCGCGCAGGGTTTTATCTGCCCTATGCCTGCGGGCATGGGCTTTGCGGGACGTGCAAGGTCGAGGCGCTTGAAGGCGAGGTTGATCATGGCGAGGCCTCGCCGTTCGCGCTGATGGACTTTGAACGGGCGGAGGGCAAGACCCTCGCCTGCTGCGCGCGGATGATGAGCGATGTCACCATTGAGGCGGATATCGACGAGGAGCCGGACCAGCGGCGCATTGCGGTGCAGGATTTTGCCGGGCGTGTCGAGGGGCTGGGGAATCTGACGCATGATGTGAAGGGTGTCCGCCTTGGGCTTGGCGGCAAGCGGATCGATTTTCAGGCCGGGCAGTATGTCAATCTGACGCTGCCTGGGGTGCATGGCACGCGGGCCTTCTCGATTGCCAATCCGCCTTCCGAGGATGGTTATATCGATTTACAGATCCGGCGCGTGCCGGGCGGGCAAGGAACGGCGTATATTCACGAGGTTCTGAAGCCCGGCGATGCGGTGGCACTCTCCGGGCCGTATGGGCGCTTCTTTGTGCGCAAGTCGCGCGGTGGGCCTTTGTTGTTCATGGCGGGCGGGACCGGAGTTTCCAGTCCGCGTTCGATGATCCTGGAACTGCTCGCCGCGGGGTATGGCGAGCCGATCGTGCTGGTACACGGCGTGCGCACGCGGGCGGATTTGTATGGTGAGGCTGAGTTTTCAACGCTTGCGGCGCAATACGGGAATTTTCGCTACGTCCCTGCCCTCTCCTCCGAGCCTGACGAGAGCGGCTGGGCGGGCGAGCGCGGGTTTGTGCATGATGTCGCGGTGCGGTTGTTTGACGGGTTGTTCGAGGGCTGGTCGGCTTATCTGTGCGGGCCGCCGCCAATGATCGAGGCTTGCGTCAATACGCTGATGCGCGGGCGGTTATTTGAGAAGTATATTTTTACCGAACGCTTCCTGACCGCCAAGGATGGCGCGGAAAAGCCGCGCAGCCCGTTGTTCAAGAAAATCTGAGCACAAGGGCCGTCGCCGAAGGTTTAGCGCTGGCGGGGTTTGACCGGGACGGCGACTTCGTTGCGCCGCGTCCAGGGCAGGGTCCAGGGCGGATCGTAGAACCAGGAGACGGCATCGCCCGCGGGCTCCCAGGCGGAGGCCGAGAGTTGGCCGAGCAGAAAGGTGGTGGCATTGGCGATGGCGGCGGCGCCGCGTGCGCCGGTGAAGCGGTGGACGGCCAGCGTGTCGCCTGGGACTTCTTGCACGGTGATGCCAGGGTCGGTCGGTTTGGGCAGGGTCGCCAGGGTGTAGCCGGAGGGCATGTAGAAGGTGATGGTCCAACTGCCGGGCTGGGCTGCGCTCTGGACGACAGGGGCGGTCATGGCGATGGTAGCACCCGACTGCACCACCGGGGCGGTCATCGCGATGCCGGTTCTGGTGGTATTGGCCCCGAAGATGAAGGCTGCGAGGCGACGGAAACCAGCGCTGCGGGCGGAAATTTCGTCGCCTGTAACCGTGACGCTGGCGGCCAGCCGCGGAGCGTAAGCGCGGATTTCCACGGGGCCGAGATCGGCGATGACGCTGTGGCGCGGCTCCTCGGTCCCGCTGCGCTGGCCGAAAATCGTGGGGGCGAGGGCGAGGGCGGATTTAATGACACGCATGAAGGGTGATGTGGCCCCTTTCGGGCGCAATTTACAGGGTGAAATCTTGCGCGGCGCGCAAGGGGCTTGTAGGGTCGCGCTCCGCCAACGAAGGAACGCCGTATGGACCGCGAAGCGCTGACCAACTGGGCCTTGGCGAATGGGTGGCAGATCCTCGCGGGGTGCCCGAGCCTGACCAAGCCATCGTCACCCAAGGAAGCCATTGTGCGGCTTGTGTTCAAGGCTACTGTTGTCAGTCTCGAGGTTAAGAAACCCGCAGGCAAGTGGGAGAAAATCGCCAGCGAGAGCTATGGCAAGATCTCGCTGGACGCCGAGGGCGAGCGGCCGCTAGGGCTGGGGTTTGAGAAAATTCCCAGCTTTTCCATGCTGATGCGCGAAAATAAGGACCGGCAGGTTTTTAGCGCCATGAAGTGAGCGGGCAAAGGTTGCTCCGGCAACGCCAAAGCCTGTAACCAAAGTCTATGTCGATTCCTCAGGCCCCATCCCTGGCTGAGCCAACGGGCGCGGCTGATCCTAAAACCGTGCTGCATAACGTCTTCGGGCTGCCTGGCTTCCGCGGCGCGCAAGAGACGATCATTTCGCATGTGATCGCGGGGCAGGATGCCATCGTTCTGATGCCGACAGGCGGGGGGAAGTCGCTCTGTTATCAACTGCCGTCGCTCTGCCGGGCGGGGGTTGGGGTGATCGTCTCGCCGTTGATTGCGCTGATGCGCAACCAGGTCGCGGCGATGCGCCAGCTTGGGCTCAATGCGGCGGCGATGAATTCCAGCCTTTCGGCGGGAGAGCGCAGCGCGGTGCGGGCGGATTTACGGGCGGGGCGGCTCGATCTGCTCTATGTCGCGCCGGAACGGCTGATGATGCCCGATTTTCTCGAAATGCTCGACGGGGTCGAGATCGCGCTCTTTGCCATTGACGAGGCGCATTGCGTCAGCCAGTGGGGGCATGATTTCCGGCCCGAGTACCTCC
>DAOMCN010000294.1:0-2920 GCA_035427885.1 Acidocella sp.
GTTCCATAGCATTCCCTAAAGCTCTTTATGGTAGCTGCCTGCTGAATGGTTATTGCCTTTAAACGACAGCTCGATGAGATTGGAAGACCACTGTATAAGCGCCAATAGTCACTATTGTCAAAGTCTTGTGGTGACGATTTTCTTCCTGCCTTATTTAGTGGGCAACGCCGCACACCGTCCATGTATCCCCTAAATGCAGGTTACTCGCATAGCTGGGGGTCCGCGTATCAAAATTAGAATGGCGAGCGGCGATAGGAGAGGAAAATGAACGTAACAAGCCTGGAAGACAAAATTGCGGCTGCTGGAGGCAATCCTCTAGAAATGATGAGACAATCCCAGATTGGTGCCTATGTCTTCCCGCTTCCGGGCGAGTTTACCAACTGGCGGGACGAGCAGCGCTCGTGGCGTGAGAGCGCAGTGCTCTTCGATCAATCGCACCACATGACGGACCTTTATGTCGAGGGCCCGGATACGCTGCGTCTGCTGTCCAATATCGGTGTTAACAGCCTCCATAACTTCGTTCCCAACCGTGCCAAGCAATTCGTTGCCTGCAACTATGACGGGAAAATGATTGGCGACTGTATCTGCTTCTATCTCGAGACCAATAAAGTTCTCATGATCGGCCGGCCCACGGTTCAGAACTGGGTCGAATTTCACGCGAAATCAGGCTCCTACGACGTTACCACCCGCAAGGATGTGCGCAATGTCGAGAATCAGGGGCGGCGCCTGACTTTCCGCTTCCAGGTGCAGGGGCCGAATGCAGCCGAAATCCTGGAGCGCGTTAATGGAGGCCCGCTTCCGCTCATCAAGTTCTTCCACATGGGCGAGATCACCATTGCCGGGCATAAGGTGCGCGCGTTGAAGCATGGCATGTCAGGCGAGCCGGGCTTAGAGCTCTGGGGGCCGGCGGAGTTTGGTCCAGAGGTTCATGCCGCCCTTATGGAAGCGGGTAAGGGCCTGGGCCTGACGGCGGCTGGTGGCCGTGCCTACGCGACCAGTATGCTTGAAAACGGATGGATCCCCTCGCCCATGCCGGCGATATATTCGGGCGACCAGATGAAGTCCTACCGTGAGTACCTTCCTGCAAAGGGCTTCGAGGCGATGGCGTCGCTGGGCGGCAGCTTTGTCTCGTCCAATATCGAAGACTATTATCTGACGCCCTGGGATTTGGGCTATGGCAACTTCGTCAAATTCGACCACGACTTTATAGGCCGCGCGGCGCTTGAGGAACTGGCACGGCAACCGCACCGCACCAAGGTAACGCTTGTCTGGCGCGATGAGGATGTCATCTCCGTCCTTGCGTCCCAGTTCAACAAGAATCCAGAGGATCGCGGCAAATATCTGGAATGGCCCGCATCGAACTATGCGACGCTTCCTTATGACAAGGTGGTGGACGGCAAGGGCGAGGTCATCGGGTTGTCTACTTACTCTGGGTACAACGCTAACCTTGGCGAGTGGGTCTCCCTCGCCATGCTGGACCAGGAGAAGGCTGGGCTCGGGTCCGAGGTGGCCGTGGTTTGGGGTGAAGAAAACGGTGGCACGTCAAAGCCGGTCGTGGAGCGTCATGTTCAGATGACCATTCGCGCAAACGTCGCCCCCGCGCCATACAACGCCACTGCTCTTGGTAAGTACCGTGAGGCAATTGGCCGCGAGGAGTCTGCCTGAGTTGATGCAGGGCGGCATCCCAGGCTGAGATGAAGTGGAATTGAGTTCTCGATGTGCCGCGCCACGCCGCGCAGCCCTAGCAAGCGCGTGCACAGACTAGAGTTGGAAGATATCAGATGAATATTGCCGAGCCGGCATTGTCGGTGGAGAGAAACAGTTCGAAACATCTCATCAGGGATTATTCCCTGGAGATGACAGCGAGAGATCTCGCCAGCCTTTCCGAGGCCCAGCCGTTTATACCACAAGGAACACGCATATCGGTTACCTACCTGCCAGGGGAGGAAACGGATGCGCGCGTCGGCGCTGTTGCCGCGGTGCGCCAAGGTGGTTTTGAGCCTGTTCCGCACTTGTCGGCACGGCGAATTGCCAATGAAGCTGAGCTTGAAGGCTATCTCGAGTTACTGGCTTCGAAGGCTGGAGTCAAAGAGGTGTTTGTTGTAGCGGGAGACCCCGATACGCCTCTTGGCCCTTATGAGGATGCGCTTGCGATCATCCGCAGTGGTATTCTGCCTCGTTTCGGCATCCATCATGTCGGGATTTCCGGGTATCCCGATGGGCATCCAGCAATCACCAAGCCTGTTCTCCGCCAGGCCATGTTTGATAAAATTTCGGAGCTTGAGCGCCAGAATTTGGAGTTCTCCATTACAACCCAATTCGGGTTCGATGCCGAACCAATTCTGCACTGGCTTGCCGAGATCAGGGCTAGCGGTGTGACTTGCCAGGTTAAGCTGGGTGTTCCAGGCCCTGCTTCCATAAAGACGCTTATGCGCTTTGCTGCCCGCTGCGGTGTGGGAGCATCAGCCAGCGTGTTAAAGAAATACGGAATTTCGATTACGCGGCTCCTTGGATCGGCCGGACCCGACAAGTTCGTAAATTCCTTGTCGACAGATATCAACCCGTCGATTCATGGTGATGTAGGCTTGCATCTGTATCCATTTGGTGGGCTGCAGCGTACGGCGGAGTGGGCCGAGCAATATGCTGGTGCAGCTGGAAGATAGATACCATGCAGAAAGAAACCATAACGACACTCGTCATCGCGTCATCGCGTGCAATACCAGAGGAAGCTTCTACCGTGTCAGATAGTTATGTGCTTACCCTGTCTTGTCAGGACCGCCCCGGTTTGGTTGCCGCGGTGAGCGGAAGTTTGTTTGCCGCCGGAGGTAATATCCGCGAGGCGCAGCAATTTGACGACGCCGCGCTAGGCAATTTCTTCATGCGTATTGTGGTGGATTTATCTCCCGATCGGGCCGAGGAT
>DAOMCN010000295.1:0-2907 GCA_035427885.1 Acidocella sp.
CGAGCAGCCCGTTGGAAATGCGCAGAATTGCCCCGGCCAGTACCGGGGTCGCGACCATCAGGCCCTTATGCGCCGGATCGAGCTGCAGTGCCTTGGCAATCTGGATCCCCAGCGGCCCGAGCAAAACCCAACACATGAAGCTGAAGTCGAAATATGTGAACGCAGCGAAGAGGGTCGGAAGATGGCCCGATTTCCAAAAACTTTTTCCACCCGAGAGGGACATAGCAAATACTCCGCAGCGAGCGCCCTGTGCGCCGCCGACTGCAAACCGTCCCTGGCTCGCGAGAAAATTTTGGGGTCATCCCCCTAGATCCAAAGCAATCACCCTTGAATGCCCGGAAAACAGCGTCAGCCGCTTAAGTGCACCGCAGCAATTTGCGTGCCAAAATGCTATTCGGCACAAAAAAAGTCAAAATGAAAAAAATGGCAGAATTTAGGTGTTGGCCTTCCGTATTTGCCTAAAAAAAAGCCTAGTGATGACAATGTTTTATGCTTTTTGAGTGTCGCAAAAATGCTCCGGCAGGGCAGCAGGCGCCGTGCCTCCGGCAGCCAGAAAAAGATCCGCCCGGTACAGGCGAGTGGCTTCCTCCAGGCTTCCGGGCGGCGCCTTATGCCAGCGTAGCATCTGCTCGGCGAACCATGCGGCGCGTGTTGCATCGGGATATTGCTGGGTGAAGTCCGGCCCGCCCATCGCAGGGTTGAGCGCCCCGGCGATGAGTTCTTCCGGCAGGTGCAGATATTGCTGCTCTCCCAGCAAGACGGCGAGTGCGCGCCGCTTGTCCGCCGCCGCGCATAAATCCCCGGCCGTGCGCAAGGTCCGCAGCAAGGCCGAGACCCCCGCCGGATCGCGCGCCACAAGATCGTCTCGCAGCGTCAGGCATTTTTCGGGATGGTCGCGCCAGATGTCGCGCGAATGCACCGCGACGAACCCAAGTCCGGCATGAACCGCGACCTGCCCCCAGGGCGCTCCGGCGCAAAACCCATCGATCGCCCCAGCGGCAAGGCTACTCACCATTTCCGCGGGTGGCACAACCGTCATCTCTACGTCCACATCCGGGTCAACTCCCGCCGCCGCGAGCCAGTAGCGCAGCAACAGATCGTGCGTGGAAAACCCATGCACCACCGCGAGGCGCAGCCTGTTGCGGGCAACCACCCCGGCAACGCCCGCACGCTCGAATGTATCGCGCAGAGGTGAGGCCAGCGTAACGGCATTGCCATTGGCGCTGAGATTCATCGGCACGATCAACTCGGTCCTGCGGCCGCGCAAACCCGCCGCGCACGCCATCGCCAGCGGCGGCAGCATCACCGCGCCGTCGAGCAACCCGTAGCTCAACTTGTCGGCGATATTCGCCCACGAAGGTTCGACAGAAAGGGCCACGCGCACGCCCTGCGTCGCGAACATCTCCTCATGGGCCGCCAGGATCACCGGCGCCGCGTCGCACAGTCGCAGCAGCCCAAGCCGGATTGCCTCAGCCATTATTTTTTCTCCGCTTTGTGGTCGCGCAATAAGGCGGCGGCGACATCGCTCACTTTTTTCTGTTGATCCATCGCGCGGCGCTGCAGGAAGCGGTGCGCCGCGGGCTCGCTCATCTTGTCTCGGCTCATCAGCAGGCGCTTGGCCGCGTCAACGCTCTGGCGCGCTTCAATCTGCTCCTGGGCTTCGACGAGTTGGTCCTGCAACCCGCGCATACGCTGGAATACCGCCATCGCCGTCCGTAAGATCGGCTTGCTCATCTGCAGAGCAGCGCCGCCGACATGGTAGGAACTGACGCCAGCGGCAATCGCCTCCTCCATGAAGCCAGGATCGTCGGCATCGACAAACATCACCACCGGCAGCATTTTCTGGGCATTTAGGGCGCGTACCGAATCGAGCCCATCGCGATCTGGCCGGGCCATATCGACAACCACCACATCCGGCTCAGCGCGCCGCACTGCAGCGACCAGACTCTCCCCCTGCTCCGCCAGAATGACTGTAAAAGCGTCATCCTGCGCCCTGAGCTGGTCAGAAAGTTCGCGGGCCTGGCGGCCGTCGCAGTCTGCAATCAGGATTTTCATGAAGAACAACACGTCATGAAAATTCAACAGCAATTTCCAGGCCAATTCCCGGACGTTCTACCGTCCGGCGTGGCTCACCCCAGGCGCAGGCTGCGCAGCCTGGGATAGAAAACGCTGATCGCCAGCCCGATAACAACCAACGCAGCCGCTCCCAGCTTCCAGGGCGGCATATCCTCTCCGAGCCAGAGCACCGAGGCGGTCATACCAAAAATAGGCACCATCAGCGCAATCGGGCTGATTGTCGCGGAAGGGTAGCGGGCAAGCAGAAACGCCCAACTCGCGTAGCCGAACCAACTATTGCCAAGCGATTGCCAGACCACCGCCACCCAGCCCCAGGGCGTCGCGTGGCGTAATGCGTGCAAAATCGCGGTCGGCCCCTCAAGCATTAAGGACAGCGCCAGTAGCGGCGGAGCGGAGAACAGGCTGGCCCAGACCACATAGGCCAGAAAATTGCGCGCGCCGCCCTCTCGCGCAACGATATTCCCAACCGCCCAGCAGGCCGCGGCGAGTACGACCAACCCAAGACCAAGCGGCGTGGTGTGGCCATTGACGTGCACCGCAATGAGGATGATCC
Organism: Acidocella sp.; assembly: GCA_035427885.1. Taxonomy (GTDB): domain Bacteria; phylum Pseudomonadota; class Alphaproteobacteria; order Acetobacterales; family Acetobacteraceae; genus Acidocella. Next base: position 2,630 of record DAOMCN010000295.1, read on the forward strand.
CCGCAACCGCGAGCAGGCAGGCGATAATCTGAAACCCCCGCAGCCGCTCGCCAATACGCGCCATCGAGATGAAAATGGTGAAGAAAACCTGAATCTGGATGACCAGCGAGGCCAGTCCCGGCGAGATATGCCCGTTCATCGCCAGGAAGAGCAAGCCGAACTGCCCCGCGCCGATTAGTACGCCATAAGCCGCGAGATTGCGCCAGGACACGGCAGGTCGCGGCAGAAAAAACGCCCCCGGCAGCGCCGCGAGGCTAAAGCGCAGCCCGGCGAACAGA
>DAOMCN010000296.1:0-2878 GCA_035427885.1 Acidocella sp.
GGGAGATCGCGTCCTCATGACGGCTCAGCAGACGATGACTGCTATCCAATTTGCCGCGACCAGCTCAATATCCTGACAACACAAGCTTCTTGCCCATTTTGACCTCCTGCCTCCACCCTATTCTAACTCCCGCAGCTATCAGCCGTTTGAAGCTCCTTCAAATCATCACGCATTATTTTCAATGTTCGGCGGGCACCGCTGCTGGCGGAGCTACGGGCCGCAGCAGCGGAGTCAAACATATGGCGGCTACAAAGGCGAGGGCGATGGCGCGAAAGGCGTCGGCATAGGAAAGTGTCGTGGCTTGGGCGTAGGCGAGTTTCCAGAGCACTCGCAGCGCTGCCAGGTGCGCATCTTCAGTACCGCCAAGCTGGGCCTGTATACCAGCCAGTGTGGCCACCACAGGGGCTCGCGCCATGGAGAGTTGCGAGACCAGGACCAGAAAATGGAAATTGGTGCGGTCGTTCAGTACTGCGCCGCAAACTGCAATGCCGACCGCGCCGCCCAAATTCCGCATCATGTTGAACAGCCCGCTGGCGTATTTCAGGCGTGCCGGCGGGAGGCTGCCGAGACCCAAGGTGACGGCGGGGGCGACACAGAACACCTGTGGAAACCCACGGAGAATTTGCGGGATCAACAGCTCCCTCCAGCCCCAATCGCTCGTGATGAACGAGAAACTCCACATTCCCAAGCCAAAGCAGACGAGCCCCGCCATCATCAGCCAGCGCGTGTCGTACCGCCGGGCCAGCAAAATATAGACCGGCACGCCAGCGAGGGAGGCCGCACCCGTGGAAAAAATCGTCAGCCCGGTCTGCCAGGCAGAGAAGCCGCGCACATAGCCCAGGAACAGCGGCGTGAGATAGATTGTGGCGAACATGCCGACGCCAACCACAAACGAGAGAAAGCAACCGACCGCGAAATTGCGGTTGGCCAGGGCGCGAACATCCACCACCGGCGCGGCAACTACCAGACTGCGGATGACAAGGCTCAGCAGTGAAACGCCGGCGATCCAAGCGCAGGCGGTGATCGTGCTGTCGGAAAACCAGTTCCAGCGCGTGCCTTCTTCAAGAACGTATTCCAGCGTCCCCAGCCCCAGCGCCATCAGAACGATACCAATATAATCGGCCTCGCGCAGCAACCGCAGATCCGGCTCGTCTATGTCCACGAGCAGCGCCACAAGCACAGCCACCAGCGCACCAGGCACGAGGTTGATGTAGAACAGCCACTGCCAGTTGAGCGTATCGGTGATATAGCCGCCAATCACCGGCCCCAAGGTCGGCGCGATCGAGGCGATGGTGCCGATCACAGCCGCCGCATAAACGCGCTGCTGGCCTTGGAAATAATGAAAGGAGGAGGTGAACACCGTCGGGATCATCGAGGCGCCGAGAAGACCCTGCAGCGCGCGGAATACGATCATGGAATCGATATTCCACGCTAGCCCGCAGAGCATGCTGGCGGCGGTGAACCCAGCCGCCGAAGCGGCAAACAGCCACCGCGTGGAGAACACCCGAGTCAGCCAGCCAGATAGCGGAATCACGATGATCTCCGCGATGAGATAGGCGGTCTGCACCCAACTGATCTGATCTTGCGCGGCGGAAAGCCCGCCACCGATATCCTGCAGCGATGACGCGACGATCTGGATGTCAAGAAGCGCTGCGAACATGCCGACGCACATGACGGCGAAAGGCAGAACCGCCTTCACTTGGTGTTTACCGATGCCGTGACCGAAAGGCCCGGCCGCAGTAGCCCCAGCCTTGCGGCGCTACCGTCAAAGGCAATGCGCACCGGCACGCGCTGCACGATTTTCGTGAAATTGCCCGTGGCGTTTTCCGCCGGCAGGACGCTGAACACCGCGCCGCTGGCCGGCGCCAGGCCCAATACCGTACCAGTAATGTTTACCTCTGGGTCGATGTCGGCCGTAATCCGCACTGTCTGGCCGGGACGCATCCGCGCCAACTGGTCTTCCTTGAAATTCGCATCCACCCACAAGCCCGTTACGGGCACCAGGGAGAGCAGTTGTGCCCCAGCAGCCACGTATTCGCCCACATGCGCGGCGCGGTTGCCAACCACGCCGGTAAAAGGGGCGCGGATCTCAGTATACTGCTCATCCAGTCGCGCATTGTCCGCCACGGCCTGCGCCGCCGCTAAGCCAGCCGCTGCTTGCGTCCTTTGCGTCTCGATCACACCAAGCCGGGCCAGCGCGGCAGTGAGGGCATCGCGGGCCTTCTGTGCCGCCGCTTTATCCTGAGCATAGGTGGCGCTGGCGCTTTGCGCATCCTGCACCGTCCCAGCACGGCTCGCCGCCAGTCGCGCGTAGCGGGCGTCATTGACTGCGGCAAGCTTCATGGCGGCGTCTGCCGCGACTATATCCGTGCGAGCTTCGGCGATGACTGCCTGCTGCAGCACCTCCTGCGCACCGAGGTTGGCGACCGCCGCCTTGGCCGCCGCCACATCCGCCATCGCCTTGGCCAAGGCGGCGCGGTAGGGCCGGTCGTCGAGCTTGATTAGCAATTGTCCGGCTTGGACCGTCTCGTCATCGGTCACCGCCACCTCTGCCACCAGCCCGCCTACCTCCGGAGCGAGGGCGGAGACGTTGCCCCCAACATAGGCATCGTCCGTATTCTCGATGAATCTGCCACTGACCCAATATTCCACGCCATATGCTGCGGCCGCCAGAGTAAGCAGCACGGCGCCCACCCAAACCAGGGACTTACGACGCAGATGCCCCCGAATCGCTGACGTCAGGACGCCGTCCGCCGCCACATCACTCACGCCGCCCGCTCCCGCAACTGGCGCGCAGCCCGCCACTCGGCAGGCATGACTTTAAGGCCGCCGGACGTGCCAGCACTGAGGATGACGGCGTTTATCGGACATAGAGGCA
>DAOMCN010000297.1:0-2876 GCA_035427885.1 Acidocella sp.
AGAGCGAGCACAGCGCGAGCGGTAGGGACAGCGCGCCGGCCGCCACCTGCATGGCGGCAAACAGGGTCGCCGCGTCCTCCAGCACGAAGGTGCCGATCACGATGATGCCGGCCTGTAGGGGCTGGTCGCCGGAAGCGGAGTGGAACAGGCCCGTGAAATCCGACGTAATCATCCAGGCTTACATAGTGTGCGGCGCGCGAATGCTCAAACCTGCGCCGGTCGGGCGCTTCAGGTGCCGAAACCGTCGGGACCGCTGCGGTCGGCCAGATGGTCCGCATTGGGGGCGATCAGCAGGCAGCTCTGGTGCTGCGCGGCGAGCGCCGAGCAGGTAGCGACCGCCGCCTCGTGCGACAGCCCGGCGAGCTGCGCGGTCCACAGCGTATGGCCGTGATGCTCGACCCGACCGATCCGCGGGATGCCAATGCCGCGCTTCTGCCGGACCGCGATCGCCTCGACCCGCGCCCGCCGCATGACGTCATAGGTCGCGAGCTGCGCGGTCCAGCTGCCATCCGCGGCCAATTCGGTCGAGGAATCGAGGTGGTGCCCGAGCGCCAGCGGTGCGGCGGGGTGCGCGCCTCGGCTCGCGACCTGCTCGACCCGCCCGGTAGCCTCGCCGCCCGCATCGCGCGGGGCTTCGGCGGCGGCCAGGGCGCTGCCATGCGCGTCGGCAAGACCTGTGCCGGCGAAGCCGCGGTCCAGCATGGCCGTCATCATCCGGTAGCTGGTCGGCCAGGAGGGTTCGTGCAGCACAACGCCGATCAGCACATGCCCGTCGCGATCGGCGCTGGTGATCACGTTATGGCGGGCGAGGTCGGTATAGCCGGTCTTCATGCCGGTCGCCCCGGGATAGAGCTTCAGCATTCCGTTGATGTTGGGGATGATCCGGCCGTGAAAGTCGAATTTCCGGGTCTCGAAGAAATACTGGTCCTCCGGGAAATGCTCGACCAGATCGCGCGCCAGCAATGCCAGGTCGCGCGCCGTGGTCACCTGGTTCGGGTTCGGCAGGCCGGAGGCGTTGGCGAATTGCGTCTGCGCCATGCCGAGCGCATGCGCGCGCAGCGTCATCATCTGGGCACAGCGAATTTCCGAGCCGCCCCCCAGATATTCGCCGAGCGCGGTCGCCGCGTCATTCGCGGACATCGTCGTCATCGCCAGGATCGCATCCCGGACGGAGATATGCGTGCCCGGCCGCAGGTCGAGCTTCACCGGTTCGACCGAGGCGGCGTGGTCGGAGACGGGGATTTCGGTGTCGAGGCTGAGCCGGTGGTCGCGCAGCGCTTCGAATGCCAGGTCCAGCGTCATCAGCTTGGTCAGGCTCGCCGGGTAGCGCGGGGTATCCGCACCCTGCGCCAGCAAGACGCGGCCGGTGGTCGCGTCGATGACGATCTTGCTCGGACCCGGCGAGGTCGGGCCGAGCTCCGCCGAAGCCGCGACGATGTCGTGATGCACGGCCTCGTGATGCCGGACTTCGTGATGCAGCACCAAATGATGCGCTTCGTGGCGCGCCTGTGCGACCCGCTCGGCGTGGTGCGCGTCATGATGTGCAACATAATGATGCGCAAGCTGGCGGACATGGTGATCGACGTGCTCGGTATGCGCCGAGGCGGGGGCCGCAACGCAGGCGGCGAGGGCGAAACCCAGCGCCGGCCGGTAATTTTTTGTCCAGTCTCCCAGCCGTACTCCCCGCCATCCCCGCATTAAGCTCACCTCTTCCGCATTCTGAACTCGGTGTAAACGTCATCGCCACGCGCTGTCCAGCCAAAAATGCCCTGTTCGGGGACAGAAAGAACCGAAAACGCAAGGGGTTAAAGGGTTGATTTGAGCAAGGCGCCGGGCCCCCGTCTGGGTGGGGCGCGGAAGGCATTTGGCAAAGGCGCTTCAGGCGCCCGCGTGCCCCGGCGCATGCCGTCGTGATCCCGCCGAGCCGGCCCTGCAGCCGGCGCAAGGTATCCAGATTGTGCGGCGCACAAAATCCGCTTGACCGGTTTTTTTAACTTCCCTATCTGACCGCCGTCTTGGAGCCGTGCAGCTCAGTTTTTTCCTCACAGGAGATACAGTTCATGAGCAGCACCAAATCGAAGGCCGCCGCCGAGGCCGCCGCGACGACGATCGAGCACAACGCCGACATGTCCGCCAAGGGCTTCGAGAAGTCCCTCCAGGCGGTCCGGGAAGGTATCGAGAAGGCCACCAAGGGTCTCGAAACCTCGCAGATGAAGCTGAAGGAAGGGGTCGAGAAGGCCGTGAAGACCAGCGAAGAAATGATGGCGTTCAGCCAGGGCAATGTCGAGGCGATGATCAAGGCGACGCAGATCTACGCCTCCGGCTTCCAGGATATCACCAAGCACATCGCCAATTCCAGCAAGGCTTCGCTGGAAGAATCGGTTGCCTTCACCAAGTCGCTGATGGGGGTGAAGTCGGTGAAGGAAGCGGTCGACCTGCAGACCGGCTTTGCCAAATCCTCGATCGAGAAAGCGGTTGCCGAGGGCAACAAGCTGACGGATGCGACGGTCAAGCTGACCGAGCAGGCGATCGCCCCGCTCACCGCCCGCATCGCGCTCGCGGTCGAGACCTTCGGCAAGACCCGCTAAATAGCCACGGCCCGGGCGAAAGCCCGGCATTGCGGAATTTCAAGGGCCGGCTCCCGCATGGAGCCGGCTTTTCGCGTTGCAGCGGGCGGAATTCGTATATTTCCTGTTCATAAAACTATGTTTTTCTGGACGGCGTAAATTTCGCCCTTTCACACCGGGCAAAGCATTCGATATGCTGATCGTGGAGGGGGGCGCTTCAGCCCTATTTCGCAGGGCGCCGCGGATGCGGGTCAGGCCGCGGATCCAAGGCGGACGCGCCGGGGCAATGCGGAGCCGGCTTTGCCCGCG
>DAOMCN010000298.1:0-2866 GCA_035427885.1 Acidocella sp.
GGGGCTGACGGCGGGGTTCTATGCGCTGGGCGTCGGCGCACCATGGCTGCTGCTGGGCGCGGCGCTGGGCAATGCGGCGGTCACGGGATGGATTTTTGTTCGGGTGCGCCGCGGGGTTTAAGAATCTTGATTTGACAAGCGCGGGGCGGAGCGGGCCTTCTTGGCTGATGCGGAAATTGCTTATGGCGCTGCTGATCTTTGCCTTTGTCCGTCCGGCGATGGGCGCGGAGATTTATTTTCGGGCGTCGGACGGGGCAAAGCTGCATTATACCGAGCTGGGACCGAAGGGGGCGCCGGTCCTGGTGTTTGTGCCGGGGTGGACCATGCCTGGTTGGATTTTTACGCCGCAGCTGCTGGCGTTTGATCACAAATATCAGGTTGTGCTGTTTGATCCGCGCGGACAGGGGCGCTCCGCGGTGCCGCCAAGCGGGTATGATGAGGTGCGGCGGGGACGCGATATCGCCGAGCTATTGCGGCGGCTGCCGGGGCGGGTCGTTGTCGTTGGTTGGTCGCTGGGGGTATTGGATACGCTGGCGTATGTGCATCAGGCGGGAAGCGGCAAGCTCGCCGGGTTGGTGTTGATTGACAATTCAGTCGGGGAAAATCCCCCGCCTACGCCGATGCGCGGGCCGTACCGGGCGGGGCCGCCGTTGAGCCATGCGGCGTATATGTATCAATTTGTCTGCGGCATGTTCCGTACGCGCCAGTCCCCGGCATATCTCGACCGGCTGACGCAGTCCTGCTTACGCGTGCCCAAGGAGGATGCGGAGGCGCTGCTGCGCTATCCGGTGCCGCGCAGCTATTGGAAGGAGGCTGTTTTATCGGCGGATGTACCGGTGCTGTATGTCGTGCGGCCGCATTTGCGGGGGCAGGCGGAGAATCTGGCGCGCGATAAGCCAGGGACGGCTATTGCGGTGTTTCCCGGGGCGGGGCATGCGCTGTTCGTCGATGAGGCAAAAAAATTTAACGCAGTGATGGGACGGTTTTTGGTGACGAGCGTCTGGCCTTGAGGTTACTTTCTCTTTTTCTTGTCTCCGCCGCCGCGGTCGGACTGGAAACGGCGCTGACGCGGTATTTCGCCGTCGCGAGCTGGTCGGATTACGGCTATTGGGTAATTTCCATCGTCATGGTGGGGTTTGCGCTCTCCGGCGTGCTCCTGGCGCTGGGACGCGAAGTTTTGCTCCGCCATGCGGAGCTGTTGTTCGCGGTGTTGCCGAGCGCGCTGCTCGCCAGCGCGGCGCTGGGTTATGCGGCGGTCGTGGTCAATCCATTCAACCCGCTGCAGTTGCAAAATCCGGCGACGTATTGGCCGCAGCTTGGCAATATCGGGCTGTATTATGCGGCGCTGTTGCCCTTTTTCTTCGGCGCCGGGCTGTTCATCTCACTGTGCTTCGTCACCCAGGTGCTGCGGATCGGGCGGGTTTATGCGGCGGATCTGGCCGGGGCGGGGATTGGCTCGCTGCTTGTCCTGGGCGCGATGTATGTCTGCTCACCGTTCGGACTGGTGCCGGTATTGTTGCCGCTGCTGGCGCTGGCGGCCTGGTTTGTGCCGCGCTGGCGGCTGCGCGCCGGGGTCGGGGCGGGGGTTGTGCTGCTCGGGGCGGAGGTGTTCCTCGCACTCGGGCCGCAAGGAACGGTCAGCCAGTACAAGCCAGTCTATCCGCCGCTCCATACGCCAGGCGCAAAAGTGCTGGCGCGGGTCGAGAGTCCCAGAGGCGAGTTTATGCTGCTCGACGATTTCACCGAGCGGGTGAATACCGATATTTCAAATAATGCGACGATGCTGGGCTATAAAGACCCGCCACGCAGCTTTGGCCTATATCGGGACGGCATCCGCATCGCCAGCCTGCCCAGGCCGGGCGGTATTGCGAGCGATTATGCGCCGGGCGCGCTCGACGCGCTGCCTTATTCGCTGCTGGCGCGGCCGGACGTTTTGCTGGTCGGCGCGTCGGGCGGGTTTCGCATTGCCGAGGCGTTGCGCCTCGGCGCGGCGCGGGTCGATGCGGATGAGCCTGATCCGGTGTTGTATGGCGCGCTGATGCATGGGTTGGGCGGGTCGCCCGCGTATCCCGCTGATGGTCGCGTGCGAATTTCTGATGACAATCCGCGCGTTGCCGTGCGGGCGCAAAAATATGATGTGATCGATATTTCCGCCGACTTCATGGAGGCCGATCCGGTCAATATCTATGCGTTTTCGGCGCAGGGGTTGGCGGACGATCTGGCACGGTTGAAGCCCGGCGGGGTCTTGTCCGTGCCGGTGTCGATTCAGGAATTTCCCGCGTATGCGCTGCGCATGTTGGCGAGTGTGCGTACCGCGCTAGCGCTGCGCGGGGTGCGCGATCCGGCGGCGTATGTGCTCGTGTATCGCTCGGCTTGGAATGCGCGGATACTGGTGCGTAATACGCCGTTTACGGCGGCGGAGATTTCGGCAGCGCTGAAATGGTGCGACGATCGCTCCTTCGATGTCTCCTATTATAAGGGCATGGATGTCGTCGCGGCGCGCGATGATCTTTATAATGATCTGCCCGCGGTTTCGTTTGATCAAGGAACGGTCACGTCTTTTGGCGCGGATGATGCGATTGCCGATGAAGCGGCGGGAATTCTGGCGGGGCGGAAAACAGTCTCGGCCCAAGCGTTTGATTTGCGCGCGGTGCGCGATGACCGACCCGCGTTTTATGCAATCTTGCGGCTGAACCGGCTCTCGGTGTTGTTGGCGCGGTTGCAGGTTTTGCCGCAGAACGAGATTGGCGCGCTGGTCAACCTCGCCGTGCTGGCACAGGCAATGGTCATTGCGGGGCTGGTGCTGCTGGTGCCGCTCGCTGCGCCAAAGCGCGAGACGAAACAGGCGCATGTGCTCCAGGCGTGT
>DAOMCN010000299.1:0-2842 GCA_035427885.1 Acidocella sp.
GTGGCGCAAGCCAAGCGCAAAGCTGCTGAGCAGGCGGCCTCCCTGGCCGCCACGTTGGACGCCAAACTCGCAGATTCCGAAGCGCAGATCGACGCGGCGCGGCAAGCGGCGATGGCGGCGATCAAGCCCGTGGCCGAAACAGCCGCCGGGACGATTTTGCTCAAGCTCACTGGTACGTCGGCAGATGCTGGCGCGCTGGCGGCGCGTGTGGATGACGCCTTGCAGGCGCGGAAGGCAGCTTAAAAATTATGGAATATCAGGCGCTCAACCTCTCTCCCTGGCAGCATGGCTCGTTCTGGGTCGCTGTCGCGGTCGTTATCTTCGCGGTGATCGCGGGGCAGAAAATTCTGTCCGCGATCAGCGGGTTGCTTGATGCCCGTACTAAAAGCGTCCAGGATGCGCTGGATGAAGCGGCGCAGCTGAAGGTCGAGGCAGAAGTTATCCTGGCCCAGGCCAAGGCGGCCCAGGCGCAAGCGGCGGAAGACGCCAAGCAGATTATTGCCTCCGCCCAGGCAGAAGCCGAACGTATGGCGGCTGAGCTTGCTGCCGAGGCGCAGGCGACGGCGGTAAGACGCGAACGTATGGCGCTGGAGCGGATTGCGGCGGCGGAAGCTTCCGCAGTCAACGAAGTCCGCGCGGCAGCGATTGATATCGCCACGGCCGCCAGTGCTGCGATGTTGCGCGACAATTTTAGCGCGGCTGCCGATGCTGTGATGATCGATCAGGCGATTGCCGGGGTGCCTGCGGCGCTGCGTCAGACGATCTGATCACGCAATTCCGCTATAGAAAAAGCCCGGCTGGGGAGCGCCCCTGGCCGGGCTTTTTCTTTGTGCGGAGAGGCGTTGCTTCGTCCCTTGAATTCGGTAATGTTGCAATTGTTACAACGCCGAGCGCTGCGCGAGGGTGTAACAAAACCTCTTTGGGAGATTTTCATGAAGAAATTTTTGGGCGCGTCGATGTTGGCGCTTTCAGTGATGGGTGTTGCCACGCCGGTGGCCGCGAACGCCAAGGCCATGACCGAGATCAAATTTGGGGTGGATGCGACTTACCCGCCGTTCGAGAGCCTTTCGCCGAGTGGTCAGTTTGTCGGCTTTGACATCGACCTGGGCAAGGCGATCTGCGCCGAGCTCAAGGTCAAATGCGTGTTCGTCAACCAAGGGTTCGACGGCATCATCCCGGCGCTGCAGGCGCGCAAGTTCGACGCCATCCTGTCCTCGATGACCGTTACCCCGGCGCGCGAACAGCAGATCGATTTTTCGTCCGAAATGTATAACGAACCGACCAGCCTGATCGCCAAGAAGGGTTCCGGTCTGGAGCCGACAGCAGCCAGCCTGAAGGGCAAGACTGTTGGTGTCGAGGCCGGCACCATTCAGGAGACTTATGCTAAGACTTATTGGCAGCCGAATGGCGTGAACGTCGTCTCCTATCCCGGGCAGGACCAGGTCTATGCCGATCTGCTCTCCGGCCGTCTCGATGCCTCTCTGCAGGATTCCGTCGAGGCCGATTACGGATTTCTTAAAACTCCGCATGGCGCCGCCTATCAGCTGGCCGCCAACGTGACCTACGATCCGAAGGATGTACTGGGTTCGTATATCGCCATCGGTATCCGCAAGGATGAGCCGGCGCTGAAGGCCAAGATCGACAAGGCTATCGCCACCATTATTAAGAACGGCACCTATAAGAAGATTGAAGCAAAATACTTCAACTTCGACGTGTACGGCGCGACTCCGGCGAAATAATCCGCAGGCCAAGCCCTGCTGTCGCGCAAAATCGCGTGACAGCAGGCGCGGAATCGCTTTTGATAAACATATGACGACTTACCTGATTCCGGCGGCAGCCTAGATGTTTAACCTTGCCGGTTATGGACCGCAGATCTTCGCCGGAACTGTTACGACGGTCGAGTTGTCGCTGCTCTCGCTCTTGGTGTCGTTCCTGCTCGGGCTCATCGGCGCGGCGGCGAAACTTTCGAAAAACCGCGCTTTTTCCATCGTCGCCACGGTTTATACCACGCTGATTCGCGGCGTTCCGGACCTCGTGCTCATGTTGCTGCTGTTCTACTCGTTGCAGATATGGCTCAACGACGCGACCGATTATTTCAATATGGACCAGATCAACCTCGATCCGTTCACGAGCGGGGTGATCACGCTGGGCTTTATCTACGGCGCGTATTTCACCGAGACGTTTCGCGGCGCGTTCATGGCCGTGCCCAAGGGGCAGCTTGAGGCCGCGCGGGCCTTTGGCATGAAGCCGTTTCTCGTGTTCCGGCGAGTGCTGTTCCCCCAGATGATGCGCTACGCGCTACCCGGACTGGGCAATAACTGGCAGGTGATCCTGAAGGCCACGGCGCTAGTTTCGCTGATCGGCCTCTCCGATATCATCAAGGCGACGCAAGATGCGGGGAAGGGGACGTTCCGTATGTTCTACTTCTCGGTGCTGGCCGGCGTGGTGTATCTGGCGCTTACCGTGGTCTCGAATGGCGTGTTGCTGCTGCTCGACCGAAAATACGCGGTGGGCGTGCGCAAGGCGGTGCTATGATCTATATTCTCCAAAAATTCTGGCAGGCGTTTTTATACTCGGACGGGTATAATATGACCGGGTTGGCGATGACGCTGTGGCTGCTCGTTATCTCCTGTGCGATCGGCTTTTGTCTGGCGTTGCCGCTCGCGATTGCGCGCAATTCAAGAAATCCCCTGATCTGGGCACCGGTTTGGCTTTATACGTTCATCTTCCGGGGCACGCCGCTCTATGTGCAGTTGCTGGTGATTTATACCGGCGTGTATAGCCTCGAAGTCGTACAGGACCACGCGCTGCTGAATGAATTCTTTCGCAAGGGGATCGACTG
>DAOMCN010000300.1:0-2836 GCA_035427885.1 Acidocella sp.
CGGCTTGCTCCAGACTGGACTATTTTTTGAGCTAGAATATTATCCAGATAAGGATGTGGGTTGACAAATTCGTCTGCCCACACACGGCTCTTGATCATGGAAAATACGATTTCCAACATTCGCGGGTTAACACGCAAAGCCCGCCATCGAATCCGCTCCGAATAGGTTACAATCAACGAATGCGCTTGAATAGCCAAGTCGTAATCTTCCATAACCCGAAAAAACAGGCTGTCGGATTCAGCCCCTGCAAAACCTTGAACTTTTGAAAAAGCCCAATTAGCAAGCGCGGGTCGCGCGACGAAGACATTAAAATGTATGCCGCCCACCTCTGCACCAAAATCGCGAATAAATCGCGCAACAACCAAAAGATCGCCGATTCCCCCGGAGATCAAAAGGGCGACATGCGGCATACTTTCAGGGTTTTTATCACGTGCAGCCACAAGCGCCTTGCGCAAGGCAGCGGTTGACCTATGTGCGACCTTATTCTTAATCAGTACAGAAGTTTTGTAGTACACTGTCCTTAAGACATAGCGCGTGCCGCCCGACATGCCGCGTTCGGCATAAGCGAGCCGCGTTCCAACCCAGAAGCGGCGCAGCCGTCTGAGGAGTAGGCTTTCCGGCTGCGCCTTATTGTCAGCGCCGAAAGAGACGACTTGCTCATGCTGGATCGGCATTCTCTGGATCCCTAAAAGCCCCATAAAAAACCGTCACAAATCGACGGTCCGATAAAACAACTTTGCTTAGCGGATGCGTCAACCAGACCTCAGCGTTGCATAAAAAAACTCCTCGCGCACCGCGCAGGAAGAAGAATGCACTGCGCACCAATCTCGATACAACAGAGTTTCAAAAAATGAAGGCTATTTAATAGGATGGGAAGATTAACGAATTATTTCCAGAGTCTTATTCCGGTCGAAATCCCGTCGCCACAACGTACATTTCCTTGGAATCTTTCCGGCTCGCGGGCGGTTTGGCATGGCGGACATTGCGGAATCGTAATTTCAGCGTGTTTAGCATATCCCGCTCCGCCCCGCCCTGAAACAGCTTGGCTACGAAAGCGCCGCCGGGAATCAGGATCTCCGTCGCGAAATGTAGCGCGGTTTCGGCCAGCGCCATGATGCGGATATGATCGGTGGCGACATGCCCGGTCGTATTCGGCGCCATGTCCGAGAGGACGAGGTCCGCCTTGCCGCCCAGCATCTCCATCAGCCGGGTGTCCATGCCCTCGGCCATAAAATCGCCCTCGATAAAATCCGCCCCGGCAACGGGAATAATCGGCAACAGGTCGATCCCGACCACCTTAGCTGCCCCGCGCTGCAAGGCGACCTGCGACCAACCGCCAGGCGCAGCGCCAAGGTCCACGACGCGCATACCCTTGGCGATGAGGCCGTATTTGTCGTCCAACTCCATCATCTTGAACGCGGCACGCGAACGCAGCCCCTGCGCCTTGGCGGCCTGGACGTAAGGGTCGTTCAACTGGCGCGCGAGCCAGCGTTGCGAGGAAGGGGCGAGCTTACGTGCGTTCTTGAGCCGCACGGCATCGCGGCGCGGCGGTACGGACTGCTGGTCGGTCATGCGTGGCCTGCCCCCCGCCTGCCCTGTGGTGTCGTCCGCATTAAACGCATCAACATACCCTCTCGTAACCCTCTATCTGCGACCATCAGCTCAGGCACCTGCCACATTTCATGGATGGCAGCAAAGATCGCGCATCCCGGGAGGACAAAATCCACCCTCTCCCCGCCGATACACGGGTGCCGTCCCAGCCCCTCTCGCCCCAGCGCCCTTGCTTCGGTGAGCGCCATATCCACCGCCTCGCGCGTCATCGAGATCCCGTCCACCAGCCCACGCCGATAGCGATCCAGCTTCAACGACATCCCAGCCAGCGTGGTGACGGTGCCGCTGGTGCCGACCATCAACACTCCGCCCTGACGGATTTCCTGGGCGATCCGGTGGACCGCCTCGAAGGGCCGCAACATGGCGGCGACATCGGCGACAACCCCGGCATAGCCCGAATCGGTGTAGCACGCATCGCCGCAGCGCTCGGAGAGCGTGACCACGCCAACAGGCAGCGAGAGATAGCCGATCACCTCGGGTGCGCCACCATTGCGGTTGACGCGAACCCAGGCAATCTCCGTCGAACCGCCGCCAATATCGAACAACAGTGCGCGCCTACCCGCATGGCGGATCAGCGGCGCGCAGCTCTCCACCGCCAGCTCCGCCTCCTCTCGCGGATTGATGATCTCGAGCGGCAGCCCGGTGCGCTCGCGCGCCATTGAGATAAACGCCGCACCATTTTCCGCCTGGCGGCAGGCCTCGGTGGCGATGGCGCGCAGCCGCAGTGGCCCGGTCCCCGAATCGGCGGCCCAGCGTCTAACCCTGGCGGCGCAGATGTTGAGCGAGAGAATCGCCCGCTCCATTGCCGGCGCGGAAAGCCGTCCGGTCTCGTACAATCCTTCCCCAAGGCGCACGACGCGCGAAAAACTATCCAAAACATGGAAGCCATGCGCCGTCGGCGTACCCACGAGCATCCGGCAGTTATTGGTACCCAGGTCGATTCCGCCAAAAATCGGCCGTCTCCCGCCACGTCTTAGCGCGGCTGAACTTGAGTTGTCCGGCAAGGAGGTTTGACTGGCCATTAACCGCCATAGTCGCGCTGAATGGGGGGTTTGAGCAAGCGCCAAACGCCCTCCACTTCTCCGTTGGGGATTAAATTTATGACGATCCAGGGTCAGCGCATGTTGCAGCGCGCCGCGCTCGGTGCTAACGGAGCGGCGCTGTGACCGTTGGGGGATAGTTTAGCGGTAGAACTCCTGGCTCTGACCCGGGCAGCCTTGGTTCG
>DAOMCN010000301.1:0-2825 GCA_035427885.1 Acidocella sp.
AGTTCAAGGATACGCGCCCGCTCGGGGGGCAAGCTGCTGCGCATTGGCAGGTCGATAAAATCCAGCCCAAGCTTTGCCGCCGCCTCGCGAGAGAGCACATCCGCACCGTTGCCCGCCCGACCCCGCAGATTGATCAGCGTCCTGATCCGGTTTTTCCGCACGAAGCGGCGTAGATTGCCAGGGGTCGGATGGTTTGAGCGGTAAAGTACACCCGGCGCCACAGTATGAAAATTGGTCCAGACCATGCGCAGGATGGCGTGATCGACGAACAGCGCGTCGAGCCAGACCCGCCGCCGCGAAACAGGTGGAATTGTCTCCATCGGCAGTTTTTACAATGCTCCAGCACTTTTCACCAGAGAAACCTCCAGGGCGCTCTCGGCCGGGGCCTCGCCCGCGAGCAGATCGTGGATCGCGTTCAGTATTTCGGCGCAGAGTCCTTCTGGCGATCCTTCGCCCCGCAAAGTCCGGTAGGTGGTTTCCCAGGGGCCGAAGAGTGAGGTCATCGCATGGTAGCGCTTTGGCGCATAAACCGCGACGACAGGCCGTCGGTGTGCGGAGGCGAAATGTACGGCGCCGGTGTCGGGTGTCACCACCAATGAGGCGCTTTCGATTAGCGCGCTCCACGCGCTGAGGCTGAGGCCCGAGCATAAAATGGCGCGCGGATAGCGCGCGGGCGAGGCAAGAAGCAGCGGGTCCGCCTGGGTGATTTTGGAAAATTCGCTTCGCATTGCGGCGAAGTAGGACGGCTCGGCAGGTCCGGCGGTCAGCAGCAGCGCGGCACCGGGGATGCTGTCGTGAATACGCTGCACAAGCAGGGGGATATATTCTTCCGATAGGCCGCAGGAGCGCCAGGTTGCGCCAAGGTGCAGCAATATCCGCCGCTGTGGCAAGGCCGGAGCGTAGGTATTGCGCGTGACCCACTCCCGCGCTCCTTGCGGCACGGGCGCACGCTGAGCGATGTCCGCCGGGCGCGCAAAGCCAAAGCGCGCCGCCAGCCGCAGGGCGACTTCCGACTGATGGTAGGTGCGGTCCGTCCCCCGGTCGAGGACGTTGCGATGGATCACCTCGGTTTCGGTTAACAAAAGCGGCGCGAACATACGCTGCAAACGGCGATAGCTCATGATCACCCCGGCCCGCCGTCTTGCCCCCGAGAGCCAGCCTAGCCAATAACCTCCCGGGTCTGGCGACAGAACAAACGCGGTCGTTGGCTTTAAGCTACGCAGGGTCAGCATGAAACGAAATTTATCGCGCCAGCCCGATTGCGGGTCGTAGACCAGGATCTGATCAATCTCGGGGAGGTTTTCGAGGACCATCCGATTATATGGCGAGCAGACGAGCGTCACATGCGCATCCGGCCGGTGTTCCTTGATCGCCCGGAACAAAGGAGAGGTGACGATCAGATCGCCGACCTTGTCATAACGAAAAACCACAACCCGCTCGGCGGCGGTTGATTTGGGGTTAGGCATTGGGCATTTCCACGCTTATTTTAAAAAAACGTAACACAACGCGGCCTAAAACGTCCACCCCATTTCGATTTAGAAACGTGACATTCTGAAGACATAGGCAACCAGGGCCAAAGATTTTCGCCCTGAAAATAAAACCCCCCGCTCCCCACCGCGAATAGCGGCTAACTCAGCGCCATCGCCTGCGCCTTGACCAGCCGGGCGAACGCGCCTTCGGTGTCCATCAGTTCGGCATGGGTGCCCTGTTCGACCGCCCGCCCGTCGGCCATGACCACGATCAGATCGGCGTCGCGCACGGTGGAGAGCCGGTGCGCGACAACAATAGTGGTCCGCCCCTGGCGTAGCGTCGCCAGGGCGGCTTGCACGGCGGCTTCGCTCTCGGTATCGAGCGCGCTGGTCGCCTCGTCGAGCAGCAGGATGCGCGGGTTGCGCAGAATCGCCCGGGCGAGGGCGACGCGCTGGCGCTGTCCGCCAGAGAGCCGCTGGCCGTTGACGCCAACCTGGGTGTTGAAACCCTCGGGCATCTGCGCGGCAAAGCCGCAGGCGGCGGCCTGCGCGGCGGCAAACACTTCCTCCTGAGTGGCGTCCGGGCGGCCAAGCAGGATATTGGCGGCAATGGTATCGTCGAACAGCAGCGCGTCCTGACCGACATAGGCGATCGCCGCGCGCAAGGATGCGAGCGTCACCTCGGTAATCGGCGCGCCATCGATCAGAATCCGTCCGCCCGTCGGCGTATAGAGGCGCGGAATCAGAGCCAGCGCGGTGGATTTACCCGCTCCGGAAGTGCCGACCAGCGCCAGCATTTTGCCGGGGCCGACGGTAAAGGAGAGGTCTTTCAGCCCGGGCCGTCCGTCCGGGTAGCTGAAGGCGACATGCTCGAAGACGACTTCTCCCGCCCCGGCGTGCAGCGCGACCGCGTCGGGCCTATCCGCAATGGCGGCGGGCTCATCGATCACGGCATAGACGCGCGAAAGCCCGGCCAGCCCCTCTTGCATTGCCGAGTTCATCGTCCCCAGCGCGCGCAAGGGACGCGAGGCGATCAGCAGCGCCGAGATGAAGCCCATGAAATTGCCGACCCCGCTATCCCCGGTGGCGTTACGCCAGCCCTCGAAGCCGATGACCAGCGCCACGGCCAGCCCGCCCAGCACTTCGAGCATCGGGTCCAGCCGCGAGCGCACGCGGGTCATGCCAATGAGCGAGGTGTAGAGCAGGTTGAAGGTCTTGTTGGCGCGCAGCTGCTCGTGGTGTTCCAACCCGTAGGCGCGCACGGTGCGGGCCTGGGCAAAACTCTCGTTGAGCATGGTGGCGGCGCGGCCGATGGTCTCCTGCATCCCGCCCGAGGCGCGGCGCATCCTCTTGCCG
>DAOMCN010000302.1:0-2820 GCA_035427885.1 Acidocella sp.
CTACTGGTTCATGATGCAGATCGGGATGGTGATCGGATTCGGCACGGCCTATCCGGTGAATGCCTGGCTATTGAAGGCAAATATTAAGGAAGCGATGTAAGGCAAGCAGGCGCTTTTTAAAAAAAGCGCCGCAAAAACTTTTGCTCCGCCGGGCCATGGGCGTTGGCGTGGCCAAAGCCACCGGCCTAGCATCGCAAAAGTCTTTTTGCTTCTTTTTCTCCAGAAAAAGAAGCGCTTACTTGCCCTTATTCATCTTATACGCCAACGCCTCCTCGGCCGTGCCTATGCCGCCATTGGCCGCCGACCAGGCCATCGGGTCCTCCAGGAACTTGCGCACGCCGGCCAGTGCTGCGTCCGAGAAGTATGGCTGGCTCTTCGCCGCCTCCAGCACGTCCCACCAGGTGCAGAGATGATGCAGCGCGATATCCATGCTCTTCAGCGTCTCGAAGCTGCCCGGGAAGACCCCGTAGAAGAACACCACGAAGGTATGGTTGCAGACCGCGCCTGCCTCCCGCAGCGCCTTCGCGAACTGGATTTTCGAGCCGCCATCGGTGGTCAGGTCCTCGACCAGCAGCGTGTTCATATCCGTCGGCACGTCGCCCTCGATCAGCGCGTTGCGGCCGAAGCCCTTCGGCTGCTTGCGGACATAGGCCATCGGCACGCCCATGCGCTCGGCGATCCAGGCGGCGAAGGGGATCCCCGCCGTCTCCCCGCCGGCGACGGCCTGGATGGTCTCGTAGCCGATATGGCGGGAGATTTTCTCGACCGCCAAGTCGCAGATTTTCGCGCGCGCGCGGGGGAAGAAGATGATCTTCCGGCAGTCGATATAGACCGGGGATTTCCAGCCTGAGGTCAGCGTATAGGGTTCCTCGGGACGAAAGTTCACCGCCTTGATCTCCAGCAGCAGCTTCGCCGTGGTCAGCGCCGCGTCCCTGTCCCAGTCGCTCGCCCAATCGATCCGTGCCGCGATCCGCCCGCTCATGATTTCTCCTCCATGGATTCCCAGGGGTTTCCTATCCCGGCGGGCGCAACCCGTCCATGCGGGCTGGGCAGGGTTGTGTCGCGGGCCGGGAATGTTAAGGAAGCCCCGAGATACAAGGCGCATCAAGGAGCGGAAACATGGCCAAAATCAAGGTAAAAACCCCGGTCGTCGAGATGGACGGCGATGAGATGACCCGGATCATCTGGGGCTTCATCAAAGAGAAGTTGATCCTGCCCTATCTCGACATCGACCTGAAATATTTCGACCTCGGCATCGAGCACCGCGACGCCACCGACGATCAGGTGACCCTGGACGCGGCGCACGCCACCAAGCAATACGGCGTCGGCGTGAAATGCGCGACCATCACCCCGGACGAGGCGCGGGTGACCGAGTTCAATCTGAAAAAGATGTGGCGCAGCCCGAACGGCACGATCCGCAACGTGCTGGACGGCACGATCTTCCGCGAGCCGATCATCTGCAAGAACGTGCCCCGGCTGGTGCCGCACTGGTCCGAGCCGATCATCATCGGCCGCCACGCCTATGGCGATATTTACCGCGCCACCGAGATGAAGATCCCCGGCCCCGGCAAGGTCACGCTGACCTACACCCCCGCCGGCGGGGGCAGCCCGGTGGTGATGGACGTGCACGACTTCAAATCCGCCGGCGTCACGCTGGGGATGCACAACACCCTGCCGAGCATCGAGGGTTTCGCCCGCGCCAGCTTCAACTACGGGCTGATGCGCAAATTCCCGGTCTATCTCTCGACCAAGAACACCATCCTGAAAGCCTATGACGGGCAGTTCAAGGACAGCTTCCAGGCGATCTACGACGCCGAGTTCAAGGAGCAGTTCGAAGCCGCCGGCCTGACCTACGAGCACCGGCTGATCGACGACATGGTGGCGAGCGCGCTGAAGTGGAACGGCGGCTATGTCTGGGCCTGCAAGAACTATGACGGCGACGTCGAGAGCGACATCGTGGCGCAGGGCTTCGGCAGCCTGGGCCTGATGACCTCCGTGCTGCTTTCGCCCGACGGCAAGACGGTGGAGAGCGAGGCGGCGCACGGCACCGTGACCCGGCATTTCCGCGAGCACCAGAAGGGCCGGCCGACCTCGACCAACCCGATCGCCAGCATCTTCGCCTGGACCCGCGGGCTGATCTATCGCGGCCAGTTCGACGCGACGCCTGAGGTGACGCAGTTCGCCGAGACGCTCGAGCGGGTCTGCGTGGAGACGGTGGAAGCCGGCTTCATGACCAAGGACCTCGCATTGCTGATCGGCAAGGACGCGCCCTGGATGAACACCCAGGACTTCCTCGACAAGATCGACACCAATCTGCAAGCGGCGATGGCCTGATCGCTGCTCCCCCACCCGGCTGCCGGGTGGGGGAGCGCCTGAGCTTCCCAGGCTTTGACATTCCCGGTATTTCGCCTCTAAATCTCGTTGCAACGTCGGATTAACCGCAAGGACGGCCGGCGGCGGCGGTACGAGGACGGAGTTCATGCGGATTTGCAGCCAGGTGAAGATGGCGCGCGCGAAGCCCGGGGCGACGCTGTTAGCGGCGGCCATTCGAGCAAATCTCCGCCGTTCCACCGCGACCGGCCGGGATGTGCCAATTGGATGCCCCCGCATCGCCCGCGCCGGTTTGAGCGAGGCCTGAATGAACCAGCGGCTTTATATCCCCACGGTTCCCTCGAACCCGCATCTCAGCAGCGTGATCGAGTATTTCGGGGACTTCACGCCCGAGCCGGCAAACATCCCGGATACGATAAATTTCATCTTCCTGTGCTATACCAATCGCAGCGGTTCGAATTATCTCGCTTCCCTACTGGCCTCGGGACA